>NZ_JBJHAE010000005.1:0-240550 GCF_054050895.1 Blastococcus sp. SYSU DS0669
CCCCCCCCCCCCCCCCCCCCCCCCCCCCCCCCCCCCCCCCCCCCCCCCCCCCCCCCCCCCCCCCCCCCCCCCGCCCCCCCCCCCCCCCCCCCCCCCCCCCCCCCCCCCGCCCCCCCCCCCCCCCCCCCCCCCCCCCCCCCCCCCCCCCCCCCCCCCCCCCCCCCCCACCGCGGCCACGTGCCGTCCCCTGTGGCGTGGAGCGCGTCCGTCGTGCCTGCGCGGGACCCTCCGGGCCCCACTCGGCACGACCTTGCAGAAAGGGGCGCTCCGCGCATCGCGGAGCGCCCCTTCCCCTGGAGCCTTGTGTCAGCTGCCGGTGCCGGCGATGAAGCCCACGCGGCGCTGGTCGGCCTGCGCGATCTCCACGTAGGCGATCCGGTCGACGGGGACGAGGACCTGGCGGCCCCGCTCGTCGACCAGGGTGAGCAGGCCGTCCTTGGTCGAGCCCGACATGGCCTTGGCCACCTCGGCCGCGATCTCGTCAGGGGTCTTGGGGCTGTCGATGACCAGCTCCCGGGGCGAGTGCTGGACGCCGATCTTGACTTCCACGTGGGCGATGCCTCCTCGTTGCGCGACTGACCCCAACGCTAGTGCAGACGGCGGCGGCGGGACCGGCCGAGCGGGTGCGCCGTCAGCGAAAACGAGGACCGCCTGCCCTCACCACGCGCGAGCTCGCGGCGGGACCCTGCAGGGGGCCGCTCAAGAACTGGCGTCGCCGTCCACGCGCGGGAAGCCGGAGATGCCGCGCCAGGCCAGGGCGGACATGAGCGAGACCGCCTCGTCGCGGGAGACGGTGCCCTTGCGCGGCAGCCACCAGCGGGCGCTGCTCTCGGCCAGGCCGGAGAGCCCCGAGGCCAGCAGGAGGGCGCGCTCGGGGTCGGCGCCCGTGTCGGCGGCGATGACGCCCGCGATCGCCTCGACGCACAGGGCCGAGCCGCGGTCGACGATCGCGCGCACGTCGTCGTCGTTGCGCAGGTCGGACTCGAACACCAGCCGGAACGCCTCGCCGTCGGCGTCGATGAAGTCGAAATAGGCGCCGACGGCGGCGTCGACCCGCGCCCGGTTGTCGGCGGTGCGGCCCATCGCCTCGCCCACGCGGCGGGCGAGCTCGGAGACGTGCTCCTCGAGCAGCGCCAGGTAGAGCTCGCGCTTGCCCGGGAAGTGCTGGTACAGCACCGGCTTGCTGACCCCGGCGCGGACGGCGATCTCGTCCATGGCGGCGGCGTGGAAGCCGTGCGCCACGAAGACGTCCTGCGCCGCGCGCAGCAGCTGGAGCCGCCGCGCGCTGCGCGGCAGTCGGGACGTGCGCCGGTTGGCCGCGGCGGGGGATGAGGGCTGCATGGCAGGGGGATGCTACCGACGGCTGCCCAGGTCGTTCGATGGACGGTACGCAGAGTTACCGTCGAGGGCGATGTCCGAGGCCGAGCTCTCCGCGACCCCGCTGCCGGCGCTGGACCCCACCCTCCCCCCGTGGCCGGGGGAGGAGGTGCCGGTCCGCGGAGGCTCGGTCTTCGTGCGCCGCACCCCGTGGCGGGGGCCGGTCGAGGAGGGCGGGGAGGCGGGTGCGCCTCGCGAGCGGGCGCTGTACGTGCACGGCCTCGGCGGCGCCTCCACCAACTGGACCGATCTCGCGGCACTGCTCGCGGTGCGGTTCGACGGCTGGGCGGTCGACCTCCCCGGGTTCGGCCGGTCCCGCCCCCCGGCCCGCGCCCGGTACTCCGTCCGCGGCCACGTGCGGGCCGTCATCGAGGTCCTCGAGCACGTCGCCGCCCAGCCGGGCCCGGGCACCGGCGACCCGGTGCACCTGGTGGGCAACTCCCTCGGCGGCCTGGTGAGCCTGCTCGTCGCCGCCCTGCGCCCCGACCTCGTGGCGACGCTGACTCTGGTGTCGCCGGCCATGCCCGTGTACCGGGTGCCGCCGGCGTTCAGCCGGGCGCTGCTGCTCCTGCTGGTGCCCGGCGTGCCGACGCTGGCGGAGCGCCGGCTGGCCGCCGTCACCCCCGACGAGAACGTCCGGTCGATGGTGCGCATGTGCTTCGGGGACCCGTCCGCCGTGCCGCGCGAGCGCCTCGAGCAGGCGGTCCGGGAGATGCGCGAACGGGCCGAGCAGCCCTGGGCCGACCGGGCGCTGGCCCGGAGCATGCGCGGCCTGATCACGTCCTACCTCCGGGTCGGCCCCGCCAACGCCTGGCGGGCGGCCCGGGGGCTGCGGATGCCGGTCCTGGTGGTCTGGGGCGGGCGGGACCGGCTCGTCGACCCCGCGCTCGCCCCGCGCCTGGCCGCGACCGTGCCGGACGGGCGGCTCCTGCTCCTCGACGGCGTCGGGCACGTGGCCATGCTCGAGGCCGCGGAGCCGACCACGCGGGCGGTGCTCGGCATGGTCGAGGGCCGGACCGCCCGGCCGGGCGTGGCGGACGGGCAGGCTGTCGCCGACGAGCCACGCAGCGTGAGACCCTGAGCCCACCGGGGGCGGAGCGAGCGAGCGGAGGGCGACCGGTGGGAGGACGTCTGACCGACGGCCGTCCCGTGCCTCGTCCGGGCCCGCCCGCCGAGCGCGGTCCGGCCCGCCCCGGGCGGCGCGACCCGCGGCTCCGCGGCCGGGTGCGCCGGTTCGTCCGCCGCCACGGGTGGCGCGCCTACGCGATCCCGCTCCTCGCGATCGCCACGGTCGCCGTCCTCGTCGACCTCGTCCTCCACCCCCCGGGGACGACGCCGACCACCGCCGCCGCGGATCCCACGTCCGCGCCCGCGGTCGCCACCACCGCCGCCGAGCCACCGCCCGCGGCCGAGCCGGTGGCCCCGGCCGAGGGGGACGCCGGCCCGTCGGAGACCGCCCCGGCGGAGGCGGTGGCGGAGGAGTACGTGCAGCACGGCGCGGGCAGCCTCTCCCTCGTCGACGGCGGCTCCGAGGTGCTCGGCACCGGCCCGCTGCAGCGGTTCATCGTCGAGGTCGAGGACGGCATCGGCGTGGACGGCGCGGAGTTCGCCGACGCGGTGACGGCGACGCTCGGCGACCCGCGCTCGTGGGGGAACGGCGGGCGCCTCTCCTTCCAGCGGGTCGGCGCGGGCGCCGCGTTCGACTTCCGGGTGAGCCTCGTCAGCCCCGGCAGCATGGAGACCTACTGCCCGGGGGTGGGCACCGGCGGCTACACCTCCTGCCGCTACGGCGACCGCGCCGTCATCAACCTGGCCCGGTGGGCGACCGCCGTCCCGCACTACGAGGGCGACATCGCCACCTACCGGCGCTACGTGGTCAACCACGAGGTCGGCCACGTGCTCGGGAACGGCCACGTGCGGTGCCCCGGGCCCGGGCAGCCCGCGCCGGTGATGCAGCAGCAGACCCTCGACCTGCAGGGCTGCGTGCGGAACGCCTGGCCCTACCCCTGACCGCCCTCCGCCGGGATCAGGGGACCTGATCGTGGGGCGTCCTCCCGCACCGTCTGCGGTGAGGGAGGACGCGCTGCGGCGGGGGAGGACCGCGGGTCCGGCCCGCCGCGGGAACCGGCCGGGGGCCGTGGGAATCCCGTTGCGTGTCACGCTGTTGTCCGCGTGAACGCTGGTCCTCCGGGGCCGCAGTCGAGAAGACCCGAGGAGCATCCGTGTCCCTGCCACCCCTGGTGGAGCCCGCCGCCGACCTCTCCGTCGAGGAGGTCCGCCGCTACAGCCGCCACCTGATCATCCCCGACGTCGGGATGGACGGGCAGAAGCGACTGAAGAACGCCAAGGTGCTCGCCGTCGGCGCCGGCGGCCTGGGCTCGCCCGTGCTGATGTACCTGGCTGCGGCCGGGGTCGGCACGCTCGGCATCGTCGAGTTCGACACCGTCGACGAGTCCAATCTGCAGCGCCAGATCATCCACGGGCAGTCCGACGTCGGCCGGTCCAAGGCGGAGAGCGCGCGGGACTCGATCAAGGAGATCAACCCGCTCATCGACGTGCGCCTGCACGAGACGCGGCTGGACAGCGACAACGTGCTCGACATCTTCGGCCAGTACGACCTGATCGTCGACGGCACCGACAACTTCGCCACCCGCTACCTGGTCAACGACGCGTGCGTGCTGCTCGGCAAGCCCTACGTGTGGGGCTCGATCTACCGCTTCGACGGCCAGGTGTCGGTCTTCTGGAACGACCACGGCCCGAACTACCGCGACCTCTACCCGGTGCCCCCGCCGCCCGGCATGGTCCCCAGCTGCGCCGAGGGCGGCGTGCTCGGCGTGCTGTGCGCGACCGTCGGCGCGATCCAGGCCACCGAGGCGGTCAAGCTGATCACCGGCATCGGCGAGACGCTGCTCGGCCGGCTGATGGTCTACGACGCCCTGGAGATGACCTTCCGCGAGATCAAGGTCCGCAAGGACCCCGAGGGTGAGCCGATCACCGGCCTCATCGACTACGAGGCCTTCTGCGGCGTCGTCTCCGAGGAGGCCCAGCAGGCAGCCGCGGGCTCGACGATCACCGTCGACGAGCTCAAGGACATGATGGACGCCGGCAAGGACTTCGAGCTGATCGACGTCCGCGAGCCGAACGAGTACGAGATCGTCTCGATCCCCGGTGCGAAGCTGATCCCCAAGGACGAGATCCTCTCCGGCCGGGCGCTGGCGCAGCTGCCGCAGGACAAGCCGATCGTGCTCCACTGCAAGACCGGCGTCCGCTCCGCCGAGGCGCTGGCCGCGGTGAAGAACGCCGGCTTCAGGGACGCCGTCCACGTCCAGGGCGGCGTGACGGCGTGGGCCACCCGCATCGACAAGGCCCTGCCCACGTACTAGGGGCCCCGTCCCAGTGCGTCGCCCGGCCCGGCCCGTTCCCCTCGGGGAGCGGGCCGGGCCGTCGTCGTCTTCACTGACGTCCATGTCCGACTTCTCCCCGGCGGAGCTCCTCGAGCTCTTCCAGCGCGCGCAGAACCAGTTCACCGACCGGGTCGACGCGGTGGCGCCGGACCAGTGGGAGGACGAGTCGCTCCCCGGGTGGACGGTCGGCGACCTGGTCGCGCACCTGGTCAACGAGGCGCTGTGGGTGCCGCCGCTGCTGGCCGGCGAGCCGGTGGACATGATCGAGGGACGCTTCCCCGACGGCACCGACGACCTGCTCGGGGACGATCCGCTCCTCGGCTGGGAGTCCGCCGCCGACGCCGCGCTGGCCGCCTTCGCCGCGGACGACGCCCTCCGGCACACGGTCCACCTCACGCGCGGGCCGACGCCGGCGGCCGAGTACATCTTCGAGATGTCCACCGACCTCACCGTGCACGCCTGGGACCTCGCCCGGGCCACCGGCGGGGACACCGAGCTGGACGGCGAGCTGGTGACCGCCGCCCTCGTCTACGCCGAACGGCTGCCCGACGGCGGCGTCCCCGGGCTGTTCGACCCGCCGCTGGACGTCCCGCCGTCGGCCGATCCGCAGACCCGGCTGCTGGCCCGGTTCGGCCGGAGGGGCTGAGCCGCCCGGGCGGTGGCCCCTGGCGCACATCCCGCGGCTGCGGGTGCCCGGCTGGAGGGCGGCGCTTGCCATGATCGGCGGGTGACCCCGGACCCCAGGGACGTCGACGAGGCGGTGTTCGACGTCGTCGAGCAGATCCCGCCCGGCCGGGTCAGCAGCTACGGCGCGATCGGCCGGCTGGTGGGCGTCGGGCCCCGCCGGGTGGCCCGGGCGCTGGCGCTGGGCGGCGCCGCGGTGCCCTGGCACCGCGTCGTCCGGGCCGACGGCTCGGCCGCGGAGCCCGTCCGCGCCCGGCAGCTCGAGCTGCTGGCCGCCGAGGGGGTGCCGGCGCGGGACGGGAAGGTCGACCTCGCGGCCGTCGGCTGGCCCGACCGGGCGGCGCCCGCGCAGCGCCGTCCTCCCGCGGGATGATCACCGCGGGCGGCGAGATCGCCCTGCGGGGCGATGTGCGCTGACCGGGGCGCGCGGTGGGCTGACCCGGTGATCCCGCAGCTCCGGCAGCAGCCCCCGTCCCTCACCCCGGCCGCGTCCCGACCCGTCCGGTCGCGCGGGGCCCGCGTGCGGCGGGCCGGCCTCCGGCTGGTGGCGGGGCTGCTCGTCCTCCTGTGCGTGGCGTTCGCCGTCGGCTGGGCGGCGACCCCCGGGGTGGCCGACGCCGAGCAGCGGGTGGCCGCCCGGCTCGACGCGTTCGGTGGCACGCCGTCGACGGGGGAGGTGCCCCCGCGGATCGCCGCAGCCCTGCTGGCGACCGAGGACAGCCGCTTCGGCTCGCACCCGGGCATCGACTGGCGCGGGGCGCTGCGGGCGCCGCTCGGCCTGGTCGTCGGCCGCGACCTGGGAGGCTCGACCATCCAGCACCAGCTGGCCCGCGTGCTCTACGAGGACGGTGCGACCGACGCCGGCGCCCGGGCGCGCTCCGTGGTGCTGGCCCTGAAGCTCGACCGGGCGTGGTCCGGCGAGCAGCTGCTGCGCATGTACCTGGACGCCGTCTACTTCGGCCACGGGTTCTACGGGGTGCAGGCGGCGGCCGAGGGGTACTTCGGGCTGGCCCCCGACGAGCTGGACTGGGCACAGGCGACCGTGCTCGTCGGACTGGTGCAGGCGCCGAGCGCGTACGACCCGCTCGTGCACCCCGACCTCGCGGCCGAGCGGCAGGCGCACGTGCTCGACCGGCTGGTGGCCGAGGGCGCCCTCTCGCGCTCCGACGCCGACCGGATCGCCGAGGAGGAGTGGCACCTCACGGGCTGACGGCTCCAGTTCCCGCCCGGACGTGCCGAGGACAAGGGCATGAACACGATGGCGTGCCGGGCCGTGGCCCAGGCCGGGCTGGTCGCGGGGACCGCGTCGCTCGACCACGAGCGGGCCTTCCCGCTCCTCCTCGTCGCCGGCTGGCTGACCACCGCGGCCGACCTGATGCTCGAGCAGTCCCTGCTGGACTCCCTGGCCTGACCCTCCCGCGCCACCCGCCCCGTCCGTCGCGGGATCGTCGTACCCCCGTGCTTCCATCGAGGGGTGGCGCAGCGCGGGGGTGAGAGCGGTCCGGTCTACCGGCTGCTGCCGGGCGACCCACCGCGCACCACCGCGCCGGTGCTCGACCCGACGCAGCAGGCCGTCGTCGACCACCCGGGCGGGCCGCTGCTGGTGCTCGCCGGCCCCGGCACGGGCAAGACGACGACGATCGTCGAGGCCGTCGCCACCCGCATCGACGCGGGCGTCGACCCGGAGCAGATCCTCGTCCTGACCTTCAGCCGCAAGGCCGCCGCCGAGCTGCGCACCCGCATCACCTCGCGGGTCGCCCGCACCATCCGCGAGCCGCTGGCCCGCACCTTCCACTCCTACGCCTACGGCGTGCTCCGCCGGGCCGCGGTGCTGCGGGGCGACCCGCCGCCCCGGTTGCTCACCTCCGCCGAGCAGGACGCCGTCGTGGCCGAGCTGCTGCGCGGTGACGCCGAGGGGGTCGGCACCGTCCGCTGGCCCGAGGACCTCGCGCCGGCGCTGGGCACCGAGGGGTTCCGCGCCGAGCTCCGCGAACTGCTCCTGCGGGCGACCGAGCGCGGTGTCGACGCCGAGCGGCTGGCCGCGTGGGGCCGGGAGACCGGCAACGAGCACTGGGTGCACGCCGCGGCGTTCCAGCAGCAGTACGAGAACGTCAGCGACTTCTGGGTCGCCTCCCGCGGCGACGCCTCCGGCTACGACCCCGCGGAGCTCGTGCGCCAGGCCATCCTCGAGCTGACCGGCGACCCGGAGCTCCTGCGCCAGGAGCGCGAGCGCGCCCGCTGGCTCTTCGTCGACGAGTACCAGGACACCGACCCCGCGCAGGTGGAGCTGCTCGAGCTGCTGGCCGGGGGCGGGGGGAACCTGGTCGCGGTCGGCGACCCCGACCAGTCCATCTACGCGTTCCGCGGCGCCGAGCCGCGGGGCATCGTCGAGTTCACCGAACGGTTCCGGCACACCGGTGGGCGGGCCGCGTCGCGGGTCTCGCTGGGGGTCTGCCGCCGTTCGGGCGCGGAGCTGCTGCGGATCAGCCGGCAGGTGGCCGAGGGGCTGCCCGGCCCCTGGGAGCACCGCCGCCTGGCCGCCGGGGAGGGGACACCTCCCGGCGAGGCCGAGGTGCACGTCTTCGGCTCGGCCGCGGTCGAGGCCGCCTACGTCGCCGACGTGCTGCGCCGGGCGCACCTGCTCGACGGCGTCCCGTGGTCGGGGATGGCGGTCGTCGTGCGCACCGCCGCGGTGCTCGGCCCGTTCCGGCGGGCTCTCGCCTCGGCCGGGGTGCCGGTCGCCGTCTCCACCGACGAGCTGCCGCTGGCCGCCCAGCCCGCCGTCGCCCCGTTCCTGCGGTCGCTCTCCGCCCTGCTCCCCGGGCCGGACGGCGAGCCCGCAGGCCTGGACGAGCCGGGCGCCGAGGCGCTGCTCTCCTCGCCGCTGGGCGGGGCGACCGTGCTCGACCTCCGGCGGCTCCGCCGCGCCGTCCGCATCGCGCTGGCCAAGCAGGGCGTCGACGCCGCCGAGCGAGGCGCCCCGCTGGCCGCCGCGCTCACCGACGAGGCCCTGCTGGGGGCGCTGCCCGAGCACGTCGCCCGCCCGGCCGCGCGGGTGGCCGCGGTCCTCGACGCCGGCCGGTTCGCGCTGGCCCAGGACGGCACCGCCGAGGACGTGCTGTGGGCGATGTGGCAGCGCAGCGGCCTGGCCACGCGCTGGGCCCGGTCCAGCGCCGCGGGCGGCCCCTCCGGTGCGGTGGCCGATCGCGACCTCGACGCGGTGGTGGCGCTCTTCGACGCCGCCGCGGGCTTCGTCGACCGGCTGCCGTCGGCCGACGTGCGGGCCTTCGTCGAGCACCTCTCCGCGCAGGAGCTGCCCGGCGACACCGGTGCGGCGCGGGCGGTCGCCGGGGAGACGGTCCGGCTGCTCACCGCGCACGCCGCCAAGGGGCTGGAGTGGGACCTGGTCTGCGTCTCCGGGGTGCAGGAGGGGCTGTGGCCCGACCTGCGCGAGCGCGCCTCGCTGCTCGGTGCGGAGCTGCTGGTCGAGAAGGCGGCCGGCATGGACGGCGCCGGCACCGACCGCCGCGCCCTGGCGCTGGCCGAGGAGCGGCGGCTGTTCTACGTCGCCTGCACCCGGGCCCGGCGGAGGCTGGTGGTCACCGCCGTCGAGGGCGCCCTCGACGGCGCCGACGCCGGGGCGACCGCCTCCCGCTTCCTCGACCTGGTGTCCCCGCCGCCCCCTGACGGCCGGCCGCTCACCGAGCTACCGCGGGCGCTCACCCTGCCCGCCCTGGTGGCGGAGCTGCGGCGGGCGGTCGCCGACCCGCACACGCCCCCGGCCCGGCGGTCGGCCGCCGCGGCGCTGCTGCGCCGGCTCGCCGACGAGGGCGTCCCCGGCGCGGCACCGGCCCGGTGGTGGGGGCTGGCGCCGCTGTCGGACGACGCCCCGCTGGTCGACGAGGAGCTGCCCGTGCGGGTGCGCCCGTCGGCGATCGAGACCTTCCAGCGCTGCCCGCTGAGGTGGGTGCTCGGCGCCGTGGGGGCCGAGGCGTCGCCCGATGCCACCCGCACCGTGGGGTCGGCGGTCCACGCGGTCGCGCAGCAGGTGGCCGAGGGGCTGCCCGCGCCCGACGCGCGCACCGTGCTCGACGCCGAGCTCGACCAGCTCGACCTCGGTCCCGGCTGGGCCGACCAACGGCAGCGGGTGCACGCCCACGACATGCTCGACCGCTTCCTGCGCTGGCACGCCGCCAACCCGCGGGAGCTGGTCGGCGCCGAGGTGGACTTCGACGTGGTCGTGGGGCGGGCGCGCATCCGCGGCCAGGTCGACCGGCTCGAGCGGGACGCCGAGGGGCGCCTCGTGGTCGTGGACCTCAAGACCGGGAAGACCGCGGCCAAGAACACCGAGGAGCACGGGCAGCTCGCGGCCTACCAGGTGGCGGTCGCGGCCGGCGCGTTCGAGGAGCACGGCACCGCTCCCGGGGGCGCCGCGCTGCTGCAGGTCGGCACCGGCGCGAAGGCCAAGGAGCAGCACCAGGAACCACTGCCGGCCGACGTGCCGCTGGAGGGCACCTGGGCCGGCGAGCTGGTCGCGGAGGTGGGCACCGGCATGGGCGGGGCGACCTTCGAGGTGCGCACCGGCTCGCACTGCGCGCGCTGCCCGGCGCGGCGCAGCTGCCCGCTGCAGGAGCCCGGCCGGCAGGTGACCGCATGACCCCGCACGAGCGGCCGCGTCCAGAGGCTCGCCGCGAGCGTGCGAGCGGAGAGGAGGACGAGGTCCTTCCGGGGGTCCTTCAACTGTCCTTCGACGAGCTCCTGGCCGAGGCGGCCGCGCCGGAGCCCGCGCCCCGCAAGCTGCTCACGCCCGCCGAGGTCGCGGCGCGGTGCGGGCTGTCCTACGCACCCTCCGACGAGCAGGCCGGCGTCGTCTCCGCGCCGGCCGACCGGCCGCTGGTCGTCGTCGCCGGGGCGGGCTCGGGCAAGACCGAGACGATGGCCGCGCGGGTCTCCTACCTGGTGGCCAACCGCATCGTCGAGCCCGAGGCGGTCCTCGGCCTCACCTTCACCCGCAAGGCCGCCAGCGAGCTGAACGAGCGCATCCGGCTGCGCCTGGGTGCACTGGCCCGCCACCCCGAGACCGAGGACGACCTGCGCGAGCGGCTGGCGATCGCCCAGCCCACCGTCTCGACCTACCACGGCTACGCCGCCGCGCTGGTCGCCGAGCACGGGCTGCGCATCGGCGTGGAGCCCGGCGCCGGGGTGCTCGGCCCCGCCATGTGCTGGGGGCAGGCGGCCACCGTCGTCGCGGCCTGGACCGGCGACATGGCCGACGTGCCGCTCACCCTGCTCACCACCGTCGAGGACGTGCTGGCGCTGGCCGCGGAGATGGGCGAGCACGACGTGACGCCCGCGGCGCTGCGGGCCTGGACGGCGCGGCTGGAGGCGCAGATCGCGGGCTACGCGGACGCCCCCAGGAAGAAAGGCCCCTACGCCGCGGTCGCCGAGATGCTCGCCCGGCAGAGGGCCCGCGTGGCGCTGCTGCCGCTGGTCGAGACGTTCGAGGCGCGCAAGCGGGCGCTGGGCTCCATCGACTACGCCGACCAGGTGGCCCACGCCGCGCGCATCGCCGTCGCCGCGCCCGAGGTCGGCCGGCGGGAGCGGGCCCGCTGGAAGGTGGTGCTGCTCGACGAGTACCAGGACACCAGCGTCGGGCAGCTCCGCATGCTGGAGGCGCTCTTCGGCGGGGCGAGCGGCCACCCGGTGCTCGCCGTCGGGGACCCCCGGCAGTCCATCTACGGGTGGCGGGGGGCCTCGGCCGGCACGATCGAGCGATTCGCCCGGACGTTCCCCGGGGGTCCGGGCCGTGCGGCCCAGCGGCTGACGCTGGCCACCAGCTGGCGCAACGACGAAGCGGTGCTGGCGGTGGCCAACGCCGTCTCCGCGATGCTGCCCGAGCCGGCCCAGCCGCTGCCCGACCTCGCCCCAGCGCCGACCGCCGGCCGCGGCTCGGTCACCGTCGGGCTGTACGAGACCGTCGCCGAGGAGACCGCCGCCCTGGCCGACCGCCTGGCGGCCTGCTGGAAGGGCGAGGACGCCGCGGTGCCGGCGAAGGACGACGGGCGCCGGCCGTCGGTGGCGGTGCTGGTGCGCACCCGCAAGCAGCTGCCGGGCATCGCCGCGGCCCTGCGCGAGCGCGGGCTACCGGTCGAGGTCGTGGGGCTCGGCGGCCTGCTGGAGGTGCCGGAGGTCTCCGACGTCGTCGCGACCCTCACCGTGCTGGTCGACCCGACGGCCGGCGACGCGATGGGCCGGCTGCTCACCGGTGCCCGCTGGCGGATCGGCCCGCGCGACCTCGCCGCGCTGGAGGCCCGCGCCCGTGCCCTGGTGCACGCGCGCCGGCCGGCCCGCCCGGCCGGGGGCGAGGAGGCCGGGGCGGTGGAGGCCCCGCAGGAGCGCGGCAGCATCGTGGAGGCGCTCGACGACCTCGGCGACGCCGGGCAGTACTCGCCCACGGGGTACCGGCGGCTGCGCCGGCTGGGCGCCGAGCTCGCCCACCTCCGGGGCCGGATCGGGGAGTCGCTGCCCGACCTGGTCGACGAGGTGGCCCGCACCCTCGGCCTGGAGACCGAGCTGGCCAGCGCGCCGGGGGTCAGCCCGGCCGGTGCCCGCGCCCACCTCGACGCCCTGCACGGTGTCGCCGCCGAGTTCACCGAGCTGGCCGAGCTGCCGTCGCTGCCGGCGTTCCTGGGCTACCTGCGCGACGCCGAGGAGCGCGAGCGCGGCCTCGAACCCGGCGAGGTGGCGGTCAACCCGGAGGCGGTGCAGCTGCTCACCGGGCACTCGGCCAAGGGGCTGGAGTGGGACGTCGTCGCCGTGCCCGGCATGACCGCCGACCAGTTCCCGGCGCGCACCAACGCCAGCGACTCGTGGATCAAGGATCCCGGAGCCGTCCCGGCCGACCTCCGGCTCACCGACCGGGCGGAGCTGCCGCGGCTGACGCTCCCGGTGCCCGGCTCCGGTGACCAGGCCGCGGTGCGCGACGCGCTGGAGGACTACGTCCAGGACTGGAAGGACTTCGGCCGCGACGAGGAGATCCGGCTCGGCTACGTCGCCGTCACCCGCGCCAAGCGGCTGCTGCTCTGCTCGGGCAGCTGGTGGCGCGACGGCGTGAAGCCGTGCGGTCCCTCGTCGCTGCTGACCACCGCCAAGGAGGCGTGCGAGGCCGGCGCCGGCACGGTCGTGCGCTGGGCACCGGCGCCCGAGGACGGCGCGACCAACCCCGCCCTGGAGGAGTGGCCGGTCGGCGTGTGGCCGGCCGACCCGCTCTCCGAGCCGCGCCGGCGCGCGCTCACCGCCGCCGCGCAGCTGGTCGAGGGGGCGGCGCCCCACCCGCTGGACCCCGACCGGACCCTCGGCGGGGACGACGAGCTGGTCGACCAGTGGGTGCGCGACGCCGACCTGCTGCTGCGCGAGCGGGCGCGGCAGGACAGCCCCACCGTCGACGTCCCGCTGCCCTCCCACCTGTCGGTGTCGGCGCTGGTCACGCTCCGCCGCAACCCGGCCGAGCTGGCCCGCCGGCTCCGCCGCCCGATGCCGGCCGCGCCCGCGCCGCAGGCGCGCCGGGGCACCGCGTTCCACGCGTGGCTGGAGGAGCGGTTCGGCGCCGCGCGGCTGGTCGATCTCGACGAGCTGCCCGGCTCCGGCGACGAGCTGGCCGCGCCCGACGACGCCCTCGAGGAGCTGCGCGAGGCCTTCCTGGCCAGCGAGTGGGCCGATCGGCAGCCGGTCGAGGTCGAGGTGCCGTTCGAGACGCCGCTGGGCCCCATCACGCTGCGCGGCCGGATCGACGCGGTGTTCCAGCGGGAGGACGGCGGTTACGAGGTCATCGACTGGAAGACCGGACCGCCGCCGAGCGGCGGTGAACTGGCCGCCGTGGGCGTGCAGCTGGCCGCGTACCGGCTGGGCTGGTCACGGCTGACCGGGGTGCCGGTCGAGCAGGTCAGCGCGGGGTTCCACCACGTCGCCGCGAAGGAGACCCTGCGCCCGGTCGACCTGCTGGACGAGGCGGGTCTGCTCGCCCTGATCACCGGGACGAGCTGAACGTCCGGAGCGGGGCGGGCTCCGCCAGGGGATCCCCAGCGCGCCCGGCGCACTCGGACCAGGATGGCGCCATGGACGTCCTGAGCAGCCGCATCCTGCTCCGCCCGTCGGACGCCCGGAGGTCGCAGGCCTTCTACCGCGACGTCCTCGGGCTGGCGGTGCACCGCGAGTTCGGTCCCGCCGAGCACCCGGGAGTGGTCTTCTTCCTGGGCAACGGGCTGCTGGAGGTCTCCGGCCGGTCGGAGGAACGCCCGGTGGGCCTGGCCCTGTGGCTGCAGGTCCGGGACGTCTCCGCCGAGCACCGGCGACTGGCGGCAGCCGGCGTCCCGGTGACCCGGCCGCCCCGCCGGGAACCGTGGGGGCTGGTCGAGATGTGGATCGAGGACCCCGACGGCGTGCGGATCGTCCTGGTCGAGGTGCCCGACGAGCACCCCCTGCGCCGCGACCAGCGCTGACGTCCGCGCCCGCGCTCGACACGTCTCCGCGGGAACGCCGGCAGGAGGTCAGGTGCTGGCGACCCGGTCCAGGACCGCGCGGGCGAGCTCCTCGGGTGCCTGCTCCGGGATCCAGTGGGTGACGCCGGGCAGCTCCACGAAGCGGTAGTCGCCGGTGACGAACTCCGCGCACGCCTCCGCCGCCGTCCGCCCGATCGCGACGTCGCCGTCGCTCCACACGTAGGTCGTCGGCACCTCGACCTTGTCCACCCGGATGTCGGAGCTCATCGCCCGGTACCAGTTCAGCGCCGCGGTGAGCGCACCCGGCGCCGACAGCACCGCCACGTACTCGTCGGCCGCCTCCGGCGAGACCCCGGTGTCGCCGTCGGCGCCCAGCAGCATCCGGCGCAGCCGCCGCGCGTCGTCGGCGAGGAGCACCTCCTCGGCCTTGCCGGGCTGCCAGAACAGCCGGATGTACGCCGAGCGCTCCTTCTGCTCGGGGTCGATCCGGAAGGCGGCGGTGTAGGCGGCCGGGTGCGGGACGGAGACCGCGGTCAGCGACCGCACCCGGTCGGCGTGCCATGCGGCGAGGGTCCAGGCGACGTTGGCCCCCCAGTCGTGGCCCACGACGTCGGCGACCGGGACCTCCAGCGCGGTCATGAGGTCCGCGGTGACCTGGGCCAGGTTCTGCATCGCGTACGCCTCGACCTCGGACGGCCGGGCGCCGGGGGAGTAGCCCAGCTGGTCGGGCGCGTAGGTCCGCAGGCCGGCCTGGGTGAGCAGCGGCGTCACCGCGGCCCAGGACGCCGAGGTCTCGGGGAACCCGTGCAGCAGCAGCACCGGCCGGCCGTCCTCGGGTCCGTCGACGCGCACGTCGAAGGTCAGGTTGCCGACATCGGTCCGCAGCAGCTCTCCGGGCATGCCCCGGACGCTAACGCTCCGCCCCCCCCGGGAACGCCCCGGCGACCCCGCGTCGTTGGACCTCTCATGTCGCTGACCCGACGACAGTTCCTCGCGGCAGCCGCAGGCGTCGGCGGGGCGGCCCTCACCGGAGGGGTGCTCGCCGACCAGGTCTGGCCGCTGCTGAGCCGCGAGGACCTCGTCCCCGGCCGCACGCCCGAGCTGGTCCTGCCCCGGCAGGCCTGGACCACCACGCCCGACCGGCTCACCTTCGCCGCGGTCGGGGACACCGGCACGGGCGGCCGGCAGGCGATCGCCGTGGCCACGCGGATGGCCCAGGGCTACGAGGAGAACCCGTACGGGCTGATCACCCACCTCGGCGACATCTGCTACTACGGCCGGATCGAGGACCGCTTCGAGGACGTCTTCCTGCGCCCCTACGGCCCGCTCGTCGACGCCGGGGTCGACGTGGAGCTCGCCATCGGCAACCACGACGGCGAGGTGCACTTCAGCGACTCCCGGCTCGAGGAGATCGAGACCGAGCTCCGGCTGCTCGGTACGCCGGCCCGCTACTACCGCAGCACCCACGGCCCGGTGGACTTCTTCTACCTGGACTCGAGCATGCCGGGCCTGTTCGGCCCCGGGGCGTCCGACCAGATCGACTGGCTGGACGACGCGCTGGCGACCTCGGCGAGCCAGTGGAAGGTCGTCTGCCTGCACCACCCGCCGTACTCCTCGGGGCGGCACGGGGACACGCCGGGCGCCGAGGAGAAGCTCGTCCCGGTGCTCGAGCGGCACGCCGTCGACCTGGTGCTGGCCGGCCACGACCACAACTACGAGCGGACCGTCCCCCTGGACGGCATCACCTACGTGGTCAGCGGCGGCGGCGCCAAGCTGACGCCGGTGCGCCCGGGCCGGATCACCGCCGCCGCGGCCTCGGTGCTGCAGTACCTGCACGTCGAGGTCGACGGCGACCGGCTGACCGCCCGGTGCATCCGCCCCGACGGCGGGCTGGTCGACCGGTTCGCGCTGCGGGCCCGCGAGGGCCGGTGAGCACCCGGTTCCGGCCGGCGCGCGCGGTGCGGGAGGGTGCCGCGGCGCTCTACGGGCTGGCCGCCCTCGCCGTCGTCGTGGCCCCGGCGCTCATCATCGACTCGACCGCCACCGGCGGCGGGGTCGCGCCCACGTGGCAGGCGCTGGACCTGCTGGCGGTCAGCGCGGTGCTGGGCCTCGGCTACGGGATCGTCTGCTTCCGGCGGCTGCGCCGGCAGTCGACCGAGACCAGGTCGCGCCCGAACGCCTGGATCGCCGCCGGCCACGCCCTGGTGGCCCTCGCGCTGCTCTCGTCCCTGCTGCTGGCCGTGGTGCTGCACGAGCTCGGCTCGCTGCAGGCCCCGCTCGCCGGACAGGAGTGGAGCCTGCTCGCGCTCTGGGGCGGGGTGCAGCTGGTGGCGATCGTGGTGGCCGAGGCGGTCGAGCGCGGGGTGTTCCGCTGGCTGGTGGGCCCCGAGCGGCGGGCGCAGGCGGCGGCACCGGGCGGCGCGGCTACCGTCGGGGACCGTGACCAGCGCCGAACGTGACTTCGTCCTCGACCACCTCGACGACCTGCACGCCGATCTGGACGCCTGGCTGCGCATCCCGTCGATCTCGGCCGACCCCGCGCACTCCCGCGACGTCGCCGCCAGCGCCACGTGGCTGGCCGACGCGCTCCGCCGCGTGGGCTTCCCGACCGTGGAGATCTGGGAGACCCCCGGCGCCCCCACCGTCTTCGCGGAGTGGCCCAGCGCCGACGCCGGTGCCCCGGTCGCCCTCGTCTACGGCCACCACGACGTGCAGCCGGTGGACCCGCTGGAGCTGTGGGAGCACCCACCGTTCGAGCCCACCCGCGTCGAGGGCCCCGACGGCCCCGAGCTGCACGCCCGCGGCGCCATCGACGACAAGGGCAACGTCGCCTTCCACCTGCTCGGCCTCCGCGCGCACCTGGCCGCCACCGGCCGCGACACCCCCGCCGTCACGGTCAAGCTCCTGATCGAGGGCGAGGAGGAGTCCGGGTCCCCGCACTTCGAGGCGCTGCTGGCGGAGAAGCGCGACCGGCTCGCCTGTGACGTCGTCGTCGTCAGTGACACCGGCATGGCCGCGCCCGACGTCCCCAGCGCGGTGACGGCGATGCGCGGCCTGGCCGACGCCGAGATCACGCTGCGCGGCCCCGCCGTCGACCTGCACTCCGGCTCCTTCGGCGGCGCCGTCCCCAACCCCCTGCACGCGATGGCGGAGCTGCTCGCGAAGCTGCACGACGAGCAGGGCCGGGTGACCATCCCGGGCTTCTACGACCGGGTGCGCCCGCTGTCCGATCGCGAGCGCGAGCTGATGAGCCGCGTGCCGTTCGACGAGCAGGCGTGGCTCGCCGGCCCCGCCGCCTCGCGGGCCACCTACGGCGAGGCCGGCTTCACCACCCTGGAACGCACCGGCGCCCGGCCGACCGCCGAGGTGAACGGCATGTGGGGCGGCTACACCGGTCCCGGCCACAAGACGATCATCCCCGCCGAGGCGCACGCCAAGGTCACCTTCCGCCTGGTCTCCGACCAGCGGCCGCAGGACATCGGCCCCATGCTGCGCGCGTGGGTCGAGGCCACCGTCCCCGAGGGCATCGAGGCCGAGGTGCACACCCCGCCCGGCGGGGTCGCGCCGTGCGCCAGCGACCTGGACTCCCCGCACATGGCGGCGCTGCTCGCCGCCATCGGCCAGGCGTTCGACACCGACCCGGCCGACGTCCTCTTCACCCGCGAGGGCGGCAGCGGCCCGGAGGCGGCGATCGTCGAGGCCCTCGGGGCCCCGCTGCTCTTCCTCGGGGCCGGCCTGCCGACCGACCGCATCCACTCCCCGAACGAGCGGGTGCTGCTGCCGATGCTCTACCGCGGTGCGGAGGCGGCGGCCCACCTGTGGCGGGAGCTGGCCGCCCGCCGCGTCGGCTAGGGCCGGGTGCCGACGACGACCGTGGCCCCGCGGTCGTCGTCGGTGACCAGCCGGGCCGCCAGGCCGGCTGCGGCGACCAGGTCCAGCGCGGCGGCGACCTGCCCCTCGCCGCACTCGAACAGCACCGCGCCGCCCGGCGCCAGCCACCCCGGCGCCTCCGCGGCCATCCGGCGGGCGAGCGCCAGCCCGTCGGCGCCGCCGTCGAGCGCGGTGCGCGGTTCGTGCTCCCGGGCCTCCGGGGGCAGCAGCGCGATCGCGGCGGTCGGCACGTAGGGCACGTTGGCCGTCAGCACGTCGACGCGGCCGCGCAGGCCGGGGGGCAGGGCGTCGAAGAGGTCGCCCTCGTGCACGGGAGTGCCGGGGAGGTTCAGCCGGGCACACGCCACGGCCGCGGGGTCGACGTCGGCGGCGTGCACGTCGATGCCGGGCACGGCGGCGGCCAGCGCCGCGGCGACCGCGCCGGTGCCGCAGCACAGGTCGACGACGACGGCGCCCGGCCGCGCGAGCGCCGCGGCCTCGTCCACCACCAGCCCGGTCCGGCGCCGCGGCACGAAGACCCCCGGCGCGACGGTGATCCGCAGGCCGCAGAACTCCGCCCAGCCCAGCACCTGCTCCAGCGGTGCACCGGCCACCCGCCGCGCGACCAGCCGCGCCAGGTGCTCGGCGTCGCCGGCCGCCGACGTCAACAGGGCCGCCTCGTCCTCGGCGAAGACGCACCCGGCGTCGCGCAGCCGGCGCAGGACGGCCGCCTCGAGGGAGTGCACGGCAGCCTCCTTCGACGGGCGCGTGATGGCGGGGACGCCGCGGGGCACGCCCTACGCTGGCGGCGTGACGGGAGTGGGCCACGACGCGGCGCCGGGCTGGTACCCCGACCCGGCCGGCGCCCCCGGCATGGTGCGCTGGTGGAGCGGGACCGCGTGGTCCGACGTGATGATGCCCGCGGGTCCGGGCGTCGAGGTGCACCGGGTCGCCACACGGCCGGCCGGTCAGCAGCAACCCGCTGGGCCCGAGGTCCCGGCGGGGCCCACCCGCCGCCGCGCCGCGGCCCGGCTGTGGGTCGCCGCGGGCGCGGTGCTGGTGCTGCTCGTGGCCGCCGTCGTCGCCGTGCTGGGCTCTGGCGGGGACGACGACGCCGGCGCGGCCATCGCGGAGGCCCCGGGTGCGGCGCCCGCCCCGGGGCAGGCCTTCCCGCCGGGCACGGTGCGGATCATCGACGAGGCCGCCGGCATCTCCTACCCCTACCTGGGCGAGGGCTGGTCGGAGTTCGACCTGGGCCGGCAACTGGAGACCAGCGCGACCGCCGGTCAGTACTTCACGACCCAGGAGGCGACGCCCGACGGCGGCATCTTCATCTCCCAGTGCACCTCCGGTCCGGTGGCCGAGGGGTACGGGTGGGCCGGCCCGTCGACCTTGCAGGGCACGGTCACGACCCTGGCGGCCAGCGTCCGCGCCAACTACTACCCGGGGCCGAACTCGATCGAGATCCGCCGGGACGAGCCCCGCACCGTCGACGGGCGCCCCGCCCACCTGCTGGAGTTCCAGCTGTCGTGGGACGTCGAGGGCTACGACGCCTCCGGGGAGCGGGCGGCGCTGCTGCTGATCGACGTCGGCCGGCCGGCGCCGGCGCTGCTGTACGTCTCGATCCCGAACACCCACGCCGAGCTCTACGGCGTCATCGACCGGGTCCTCGCCGACGTCGACGTGCTGTGACACCGCAGAACTCCGGACTGCACCGCGACCACGTGCCGTCCCCCCGGGGGCCCTGAGCGGGTCCGCGTCCCTCCTCGGGGACCCTCCGGGCCCCGCTCGTCGGTCGGCACCGCGACTCACCATCGCTGGGGACGCCGTCCGCCCGCGGTGCCACCCGGAGGGTGACGTCGTCGTAGTGTCGGGTGCGTGACTGCAGCCGGTACCGAACTGACCCTGCGGCACCCGATCGAACGATTCACGCTGGACAACGGCCTGCGGGTGGTCCTCGCCCCCGACCGCAGCGTGCCCGTGGTGGCGGTGAGCGTCTACTACGACGTCGGGATGCGCAACGAACCCGAGGGGCGGACGGGGTTCGCCCACCTCTTCGAGCACATGATGTTCCAGGGGTCGGCGAACGTCGCGAAGATGGAGCACGCCCGGTTGGTGCAGGCCGCCGGCGGCACGTTCAACGGCTCCACGCACCAGGACTACACGAACTACTTCCAGGCGCTGCCCGCCGAGGCGCTCGAGCGTGCCCTCTTCCTCGAGGCCGACCGCATGGCGGCGCCGGCGATCACCGAGGAGAACCTCCGCAACCAGATCGACGTGGTCAAGGAGGAGATCCGGGTCAACGTGCTCAACCGCCCCTACGGCGCCTTCCCGTGGCTGCAGCTGCCGCAGGTCGCGTTCGAGAGCTTCGCCAACACCCACGACGGCTACGGATCGTTCGTGGACCTCGAGTCCTCGACCGTCGCCGACGCCACCGACTTCTTCGACAAGTACTACGCGCCCGGCAACGCCGTGCTCTGCATCGGCGGCGACCTGGACGTCGCGGAGACCGAGGAGCTGGTGCGCCGCTGGTTCGGCCCGATCCCCGGCCGCCACGTGCCGTCCCTGCCCTACACCGGCGAGCCTTCGCCGACCACCGTCCGCTCCGCCGTCGTCGAGGACCCCTTGGCCACCGCGCCGGCGCTCGCCCTCGGCTGGCGGGTGCCCGACCCGGTGGGCGACTTCGACACCTACCTGGGCAGCGTGCTGCTGGCCGAGCTGCTCAGCGAGGGCGACGCCTCCCGCCTGGAGCGTCGGCTGGTCCACGACGATCGGATCGCCATCGCCCAGAGCAGCTACGTGGGCCTGTTCGGCGACCCCTTCGACGTCCGGGACGCCACCCTGCTCACCACCCAGGTGCACCACCCGGCCGCCGTGCCGGCCGAGCGCGTGATGTCCGCCGTGCACGAGGAGGTGGCCCGCATCGCCACCGACGGCGTCGACGCCGACGAGCTGCGCCGGGTGCAGGCCCGCATCGAGGCCCAGCTGCTGCAGCAGGCGGACTCCGTGCTGGGGCGCACGCTCGCCTTCGCCGCCGCCGAGCTGGTGCACGGGCGGGCGGAGCTCGCCGGCGAGCTCGCCGCCCGGCTGGCCGCCGTGACCCCCGAGGCGGTGCAGGGCGCCGCCCGCGGGCTCGATCCCGGCACCGTCGCGGTGCTGGAGCTGCGACCGGCTGGAGGCTCCCGATGACCGCCGCCCTGATCCCCCCGCTCGGAGAGCCGCGCCCCCAGCCCGCGCCGGAGGCCGTGGAGACGACACTGCCCAACGGCCTCCGCGTCGTCGTGGTGCCGCGTCCCGGGGTCCCCCTGGTCGAGCTGCGCCTGCGGGTGCCGTTCGCCGCGGCCGGCGCGCGCAACGCCGGCGTGCACGCCGCCCGCGGCGCCGTCCTCTCCGGGGCCGTGCTGCTCGGCACGCAACGGCACGACCAGGCCGAGGTGGCCCAGCTGCTCCAGAGCCACGGCGCCGAGCTCTCGGTGAGCACCGACGCCGACCGCCTGGTCTTCGGGACCACGCTGCTCCCCGGCGGGCTCACCCCGGTGCTGGGGCTGCTCGCCGAGCTGCTCACCGGCGCCAGCTACCCGGCGGGTCGCGTCGACGGCGAGCGGGACCGGCTCGCCGAGCGGATCGCGATCGCCCGCACCCAGCCGGGCACCATCGCCCGGTCCGCGCTGGCCGCCCGCCGCTACGGCAGCCACCCGTACGCCGTCCAGCTGCCCGACGCCGAGCTGGTGTCCGCCGTGCGCGCGCCGGCCCTGCGACGGCTGCACCGCGAGCGGGTGCTGCCGACCGGGAGCATCCTGGTCCTGGTCGGCGACGTCGACCCGGCGGCCGCCACGGACACCGTCGCCGCCGCGCTCGAGGTCTGGACCGGCAGCGGCAAGGCGGTGGAGACCCCGCCGGTCACCGAGCAGCCGGCGCACGGCATCGAGCTGGTGCACCGGGCGGGCGCGGTGCAGTCCAACCTCCGCCTGGGCGGTCCGGCCCCCGCCCGGACCGATCCCGACCTCCCGGCGGCCCGGCTCGCGGCGATGGTGTTCGGCGGGTACTTCTCCTCCCGCCTGGTGGAGAACATCCGCGAGCGGCGCGGCTACAGCTACAGCCCGCGCAGCGCGATCGACCACCAGCGCGCGGCCTCGTCCTTCCTGGTGGAGGCCGACGTCGCGACCGAGGTCACCGGCCCGGCCCTGCTGGAGACGCTCTACGAGCTGGGGCGCATGGCGCTGACCCCGGTCACGGAGGCCGAGCTCGACGCGGCCCGCCGGTACGTCCTCGGCAGCATGGCGCTGTCGACCTCCACGCACGCCGGCCTGGCCAGCACGCTGTCGGCGCTGCTCGGGGTGGGCCTGCCGGCGGACTGGCTCAGCACCCACCAGCGTGACCTGACCGCGGTCACCGTGGAGCAGGTGCAGGCGGCGGCCACCCGGTACATGGCACCCGAGGCCCTCACCGCCGTCGTCGTGGGCGACGCCGACCGGGTGGCCGCCGAGCTCGGCACCCTGGCGCCGGTCTCCGTCACCGGGGGCGGCGGGCAGGCGTGACCGCGGGCCCCGCCACCGGCGACGGCGGTCCGCTGCTGTCGCGCTCCGGGCACGACCGCGCGCACCTCGCCCGGTCGCTGACCGACCCCACCGGCGGCCGCCCGGTGCGGGTGCTGACGGTCGACGCCGCCCGCGCCGTGCCGGTGGAGGAGGGGCCGACCGGTCCCCGCCTGGTGTGGGACGAGCGGCCGTCCCTGCCCGCGGGCGCGATCTTCCTGGGCGAGGCCAGCGGGGTGCCCTACGCGGCGGTGCGCGGTGAGCGGTCGCTGACGGTCAACGGCCGGGCGGTCGACCGGTGGGCCGGCCTGCGCGAGGTCGGCGCGGACCTCGACGACCTGGACGCCGGGCTGCTGGCCCAGGCCGTCGGCATCCTGGAGTGGCACGAGCGGAACCGGTTCAGCCCCCTCACCGGCGTCGCGACGACGGTCGAGCGGGCCGGCTGGTCGCAGCGCGATCCCAGCACGGGAACCGAGTTCTTCCCCCGCGTCGATCCCGCGGTGATCATGCTGGTCCACGACGGCGGCGACCGCGTCGTGCTGGGCCGGCAGGCGACGTGGCCCCCGGGGCGGTTCTCCATCCTGGCCGGCTTCGTCGAGCCGGGGGAGTCCGCCGAGGCGGCCGTGGCCCGGGAGGTCGAGGAGGAGGTCGGGCTGCGCGTCACCGACGTCCGCTACGTCGCCAGCCAGCCGTGGCCGTTCCCGCAGTCCCTCATGCTCGGCTTCGTGGCCCGGGCCGACGCCGACCAGCCGCTGCGCCTGGACCCCCACGAGATCGAGGAGGCGCGCTGGTTCACGCGTGATGAGCTGCGCAGGCCCGACGGGCAGCTGGTGGTGCCGCCGTCGATCTCGATCGCGCGGCACATCCTCGACCTTTGGTTGAAGGACGAGCTTCCCCCCACGCCTCGCTAGCTCGGCGCGGGCCCCTGAAGCCCGCCGTTCCAGCACGTCACCGGAGTCGCCCCTGGAGGACCAGTGCGGGGCGGTCGGGGTGGTCGGCGAGCACGACCGCGTCCGCCAGCGCCACGGGGTCGACCTCGTCGTCGTAGCGGTCGAACGCCGGTAGCTCCCACGCCTGCTGCGGCGGGGTGCGGCGACCGCGCGCGGCGGGGCTCATCCGCAGGTGCACGACGACGTCGAAGGCCAGGCCGACCCCCTGCAGCAGCGAGCCGGGCACGAGCAGCACGCCGCCGGCCGGCGCAGGCCGCCGCGTCTCCCGGGCAGAGCGGTCCCGCGCCAGGTCCCACAGCACCGGCAGGTACTCCCCGGCGCCGCCCGGCCCGACCGGTCCGAGGACCTCGCGGCCGAGCGCGCCGGCGTCGAGCCAGTCGGTGTAGCGGGCGTCGGGGTCGGTGCGGCCGTGCTCCAGCCGCAGCGACGCCGGCCGGTAGAAGCCGGTGGCCGGGACGACGACGGCGGCGCGGCCCAGCATCGGCAGCCGCTCGGCGATCGAGCCCGCCAGCGCCTCGGGGGCGGCCGGCTCGGGGCCGTCGACGGCGACGCGCAACGCGGTGGCACCGGGCTCCGCGGGGAGGTCCGCCAGCAGGCCGGCCAGACGATCGGCCAGGGCGTCGGGGGAGAGCGGTTCCGGACGGGTCAGGAGCGGCCGTCCGCGGTGGCGACGGCGCCGCTGGCCACCGGCTCGAGGCGCGGGGCGGGCGGGGTCGCGAGCGGGGCGGGGGAGCCCGGTGCGACGGCGGGCGCGACCGGATCGGGAGCGAGGCTCTCGAGCACCTCGCGGGCCAGCTCCACCACGGGGCGGCCCTGCGTGCGAGCCTCCCGGCGCAGCCCCTCGAACGCCGTGCGCGGGCTCGTGCCCTGCCGCTCGGCGAGCACCCCGATGGCCCGCTCCGTGGACACCCGCGCGGCGAGCGCGTGCTCGAGCTGGGCGACCGTGCGCTGCAGGGCGGCGATCCGCGCGTCCACCGGGCTGCTCTCGCCGGGGGCGGTCACCGGGCCGCGGGCCGAGCGCCGCGCGGAGCGGTCCGGCTCGGGCAGCCCGCCGAGCTCGTCGGCCACCAGGTCGGCCAGGGTCATGCCCTCGACGACGTCGGCGACGGGGTCTCCGTCGACCGGGCGGCCGGTCAGCGGCACGACGACCCAGCCACGCTCGCCGCGGGTCAGCGCGACGCGCGGGCGGTCGGCGGTCCCCGGGCAGCCCGGGACCTCGGGTCGGGACGACGCATCGGTGGACACGCGCCCGTCGAGCTCGTCGGAGGGCCTGGGACCGGGGACCACGGGTGCTCACGCCTCCGGGGTGTGTGCGAGCTGGGCCTTGACCGCGTCGATGCTCGGGTTGGTGAGCGCGGTGCCGTCGGGGAAGAGCAGCGTGGGGACGGTGCGGTTGCCCCCGTTGGCCTGCATGACCAGCTCCGCCGCCTGCGGGTCGGTCTCGATGTCGACCTCGGCGAACGCGATGCCCTCACGCTGCATCAGCTTCTTGAGCCGCACGCAGTACCCGCACCAGGTGGTGGTGTACATCGTGACGGCGGCGCCGGGGGTCGTGGTCATCGCGGGGAGTCTCCCTGTTCGTGCGTGGTCGGTCCAGCCCCGGGTCGGGGTGGTGTGCGTGCGTGCATGCCAACGAGCCGCCCCTGGGGATGCTTCCCGCCGTCCGTCGTCGCCGGCTGGGAGGATCGTGCCGGGAGCCGACGGCTCCCGGGGACGACCGGACGAGGAACGCGGAGGGACGCCGGCGATGGCGCATGCGGACGCGGAGGCCGTGCTCGACGGCCTCGACGACGAGCAGCGCGAGGCGGCCCAGGCGGTGTCCGGGCCGGTCTGCATCCTGGCCGGTGCCGGCACGGGGAAGACCCGCACGATCACCCACCGCATCGCCTACGGCGTGCACACCGGCAGCTACGTCCCCGAGCAGGTGCTGGCGGTCACCTTCACCGCGCGGGCCGCGGGTGAGCTGCGTGCCCGCCTCGCCGCCCTCGACGTGGGCGGGGTGCAGGCCCGCACCTTCCACGCCGCCGCGATGCGCCAGCTGCGCTACTTCGCCCCGCGGGTGCTCGGCGGCCCGATGCCCGGCCTCATCGAGAACAAGCTGCGGGTGGTCGCCTCCGCCGCCACCCGCAACCGGCTCACCACCGACCGGGCCAGCCTGCGCGACCTCGCCAGCGAGATCGAGTGGGCCAAGACCACCCTCGCGACGCCGGAGGACTATCCGGCCCGGGCGAAGGCGGCCGGCCGCGAGGCGCCGTTCGAGCCCGCCGCCGTCGCCGCCGTGTACGCCAGCTACGAGCAGGCCAAGCAGCGCGACGGGGCGCTGGACTTCGAGGACCTGCTGCTGGTCACCGCCTACGCGCTCGAGGAGCACCCCGACGTCGCCCGGCAGGTCCGCGCGCAGTACCGGCACTTCGTCGTCGACGAGTACCAGGACGTCAACCCGCTCCAGCAGCGGCTGCTCGACGCCTGGCTGGGCGGCCGAGCCGAGATCTGCGTGGTGGGCGATCCCAACCAGACCATCTACTCCTTCACCGGCGCCGACCCCGACTACCTGCTCGGCTTCGCCGACCGCTATCCCGACGCCGCCGTGGTCAAGCTCGAGCGCGACTACCGGTCGACCCCGCAGGTCGTGGGCCTGGCCAACCGGCTGATCGGGCAGGCGCCGCCACGCAAGGGGCTGCCGGGGCTCCGCCTCCTCGGCCAACGGCCGCAGGGGCCCGAGCCGCGGTTCGTCGAGCACCCCGACGAGCCGGCGGAGGCAGCCGCGGTCGCGGCCCGGTGCAAGGCGCTCATCGACGACGGGACGCCGGCCGCGGAGATCGCGGTCCTGTTCCGCATCAACGCGCAGTCGCAGGTGTACGAGTCCGCGCTCGCCGACGCCGGCGTCCCCTACGTCCTCAAGGGCGGTGAGCGGTTCTTCGAGCGGCCCGAGGTGCGCGAGGCGGTGCTGCTGCTGCGCGGGGCGGCCGCCGGGGGCAACGACCCCGGCATGCTCGTGCCCGCGGTCCGCGACGTGTTGGCGTCCACCGGCTGGGTGGAGCACCGCCCGCCGGCCGGTGGGGCGGCGCGGGACCGCTGGCAGTCCCTCGCCGCGCTCGTCGACCTCGCCGTCGACCTGGTGGCCGAGACCCCCTCGCTGGACCTCGCCGGCTTCGTCACCCACCTCGCCGAGCGCGCCGACGCCCAGCACGCACCCACCGTCCAGGGGGTCACGCTCGCCTCGATGCACGCGGCCAAGGGCCTGGAGTGGGACGTCGTCTTCGTCGTCGGCCTGGTCGACGGGGTGCTGCCGATCGCCCAGTCGCTGAGCCGCCCGGACGCGGTGGAGGAGGAGCGGCGGCTGCTGTACGTGGCGGTGACCCGCGCCCGCGAGCAGCTCACCCTGTCGTGGTCGCTGGCGCGCAATCCGGGTGGCCGCCGCTCCCGGCCGCGCAGCCGGTTCCTCGACGGCCTGGCGCCGGGCTCCTCGCCGACCGCGCCGCCGGCCCGCCGGCCGGCCAAGCGACCCAAGGTGGTCCTCGAGGGGGAGGCCGGCGAGCTCTTCGAGCGGCTGCGGGCCTGGCGCACCCAGGCCGCCCAGGACGCCTCCGTGCCGGCCTACGTCGTCTTCTCCGACGCCACGCTGCAGGCCATCGCCGAGAGCCGGCCCGCCAGCCTCCGGGAGCTGTCGGGGCTGCCGGGCATCGGGGCCCGGAAGCTGGAGCTCTACGGCGCCGACGTGCTGGCCACCGTCAGCGGCTGAACGGGTGAGGATGCCGTCGCCGAGGGCGACGGCAGGCGGTTCCGAGACGCGGTAGGACCCCCACGCGGAGGAACCGCGTCTAATTCGATTGACCCGGATTCCGGGGCGCCCCTAGTGTCCCGTTCCACACGAGCCGCACCCCGTGGCGAGCCCGGCCGACCGGCCGGCGCGCGAGAGAAGGAAGGAGGGGGCATCCCGATGATCGACAACACCTGGACCACCGCTGCTGCCTCCGCCGACCTCCTCGGCCTGGGCGGCGCCGACGTGCACGTGGGTGGCCTGGTCATGACCGGTGTCGCCGCCCAGCACGAGGGCACCGGTCTGCCCACCGCCGCCCGTACCGGCGGCGCGGCCACCGCGCTCCTCGGCGGAGCTCTCGGCGTCGGCACGCCGCGCGTCGCCCCCGCCCTGGACCGGCGCCCGAAGTCGCCCTGCACCGTCGAGCGCAGCTTCGTGCCCACCTACCTGCCCCAGAACGACGGCACCACCCTCGGGATCCGATCCCCGGGGAGACCCTTGAGCTAGCCGCTCACCGGTCCTCCTCGAGGCCGCGGAACCCGAACCCCGGGATCCGCGGCCTCTCTCGTTTTCCGCCTCCGCGGCGCCCGGCCCCCCGACTTCGGTCGGCGGACCCCCGCCGGCCGTACCCGACGAGTACGAGGAGGAGCGGCAGTGCAGCAGACGATCGACCGCCCGACGTCCCACCGCCGGTCCGGGCTCCCCAGGACCGGTGGCCCCACCCCGCGGCGGCCCCGCCCGACCCTGCCCCCCGGACCGGTGCGGCGCCCCCTGCCGTGCCGGGTCCAGGACCCCGAGCTGTGGTTCGCCGAGAGCCCGGCTCAGCTGGAGCTCGCCAAGAGCTTCTGCGGCGACTGCCCGGTGCGAGAGGCGTGCCTGGCCGGCGCGCTCTCCCGCGCCGAGCCGTGGGGCGTCTGGGGCGGCGAGATCTTCGACCGAGGCGCGGTGATCGCCCGCAAGCGGCCACGCGGCCGTCCCCGGAAGGTCGTCGCGGCGTGAGCCCGCGGCCATCCGCGCCCCGTAAGCACGTGACCAGCAGTTCCGAGCTCCCGAGCGGGAGCCGACCAGGAGGATCAGCGATGTACATGCTCGAGCACGACATGGCCCGCAGTCGCATGAGCGAGTTGCAGGCCGAGGCGATGGCCGCGTCCCGCGCCCGCCGTCTCTACCTGGCACGGCGGGCCTCCCGCCGCGCCGAGCGCGCGGTCCGCCGGGCCGCACGCGCCAGCGCCGCCGTCTACTAGAAGGACCCCGTCCTCCTCACCCCTCGCACGCTCGGGGCGAGCCTCGGGACGGGGCCGCCGTCCTCCTCACCCCTCGCACGCTCGGGGCGAGCCTCGGGACGGGGCCGCCGTCCTCCTCACCCCTCGCACGCTCGGGGCGAGCCTCGGGACGACCCCTCCGCTGTCGGGGGCCGGACGATCGTCGTCCGGCCCCCGACCGCTACTTCTTGAACCCGGGAAGCCACTCCTCGAGGATCGCGCGCCAGTCGGCGGCCGCGTCGAGCTGGCAGAGCACCCCGATGGAGCCCATCGAGACCCGGTGGATGAGCAGGTAGGCCGGTGGCAGGTTGAGCTGCCGGCCCAGCCGGTTGGCCTCGGTCCGCGGGTCGCCGATCCGCATGGCCTGCTCCTGCATCCAGGCCCGGGTGAAGTGGAAGTGGTGGCCGGCGATCGGCTCCAGCAGGGGGCGCAGGTAGTCGAGCACCGCCTGGGGGTCGACGTCCACGCTGGGCCGCACGAACCCCTCGGTGCGCAGGTCGGCGAGCACCTCCGCCGCGCGGCCGTCCAGCGCCCAGTTCAGCAGCCGCCCGATCGGTTCGGGGTGCCCGTCGGGCAGCCGGGCGATCGCGCCGAAGTCGATGACGCCGAGGCGGCCGTCGGGCAGGATCCGGAAGTTGCCCGGGTGCGGGTCGGCGTGCAGCAGCCTGGCGCGCTGCGGCGCGGAGAAGTGCAGGGTGGCCAGCAGCCGGCCGGCGCGGTCGCGCTGCTCCCGGCTGCCCGTGGCGATGATCCGGGAGAGCGGGGTGCCCTCGATCCACTCGGAGACGACGACCTTGGGAGCGCTGGCCACCACCCGGGGGACGGCGATCTCCGCATCCCCGGCGTAGGCGGCGGCGAACGCCCGCTGGGCGTCGGCCTCCAGGCCGTAGTCCAGCTCCTCCACCACGCGGGCCTTGAGCTCGGCGATGAGCGGCTTGACGTCGAGCCCGGGGAAGACGGCGGCGAACAGCCGGGCGAACCGGGCCAGCTGGTTGAGGTCGCTCATCAGCGCCGTCGCCGCGCCGGGGTACTGGATCTTCACCGCGACGTCACGGCCGTCCCGCCACGTGGCCCGGTGCACCTGCCCGATGCTGGCGGCCGCGGCCGGGGCGTCGTCGAACTCGGCGAACCGCTGGCGCCACGTGCCACCCAGCTGCTGGGCGAGGACCGCGTGCACGGTCCGCACCGGCATCGGGGGCGCCTCCTCCTGCAGCTTGGTGAGGGCTTCCCGGTACGGCGCCGCCATCTCCTCGGGCACCGCGGCCTCGAACACCGAGAGCGTCTGGCCGAGCTTCATGGCGCCGCCCTTGAGCTGCCCCAGCACGGCGAACAGCTGCTCGGCGGTGCGCTGCTGCAGCTCGGCGTTCACCGTGTCCGCCGACTGCCCGGACAGGCGCTTGCCGAACCCCATCGTGGCGCGGCCCGCGGCCCCCAGGGGGAGGGACGCCAGCCGTGCCGTTCGCCCGACCGACCCCCGGGGCATCACCGGTCGCTCGTCGCTCACGCGTCCTCCTCGCCGGCGGCCGGGCGGAACGGCGCCGTGTCGTGTCCGGTGAGCCCGAGAGCTCGCTCGGTGACCATTGTCGCCCGACCGGCCGGGGTCCCGCCGGGAGGGCGGCCCGCACCCTTCTCGGACGGGTCGTCCGCGGCCGCCGCCGCGCCGCAGCCGCAGTCCGGGTGCGGGGGCCACCGCCGCAGGTGGGGCACCAGGTCGGGCGGGTGCAGCTCGACCGTGCCCCCGAGGGTGACCGGTGTGCCGCGCCCGTCGACGCAGGCCAGCACCTGGCCGGCGGCCAGCACGGCCGTGAGCAGGCAGGTGAGCGTGGCACCGCTGGGCGGGGGCTCGGTCGCGGTCAGCTGGGCGGCGAGCCGGGGCCAGCGCGGGTCGGCGTCCCGGCGGTGCAGGTCGCCGCAGCGCAGGCAACTGCTGGCGCCGGGGAACACGAGCGGCCCGACGACGCCGGTCTCCCCGCGGACCGTGGCGACCAGGTGGGGCCCCGGCACCTCGGGGACCAGCGGGTCGGAGGCCGCCCACGGTCGGGTGAGGACGACGACGTCGGGGCGGAGGCCGGGTGGGAGCGGCCCCAGATCGGTCTGCGGGCTGGCGCGGCGGACCGCGTCGGCCGCCGCCACCGCTCGGGGCCGCCCCTCGTCGGCGGCGGTCAGGCCACCGACGACGGCGTCGGCAGCGGTGACGACACCCGGGTCGCGGACCACGACACGGCCGATCCCGCTCGCGGCCAGGACGGCGGCCAGCGGGGTGCCGACGCGCGTGGCGCCCTCGACCACCACGGTGGCGCGCCGCCGTGCGCGCCAGCCGGCCGCACCGGGGGAGGAACCCGCCGCGGGGAGCTCCACCGCCGCGCGTGCGGCCGCGGCCGGGCCGGCCCCGATCGCGAGCAGGTCGGCCGGGTCGAGGTCGCGGACCAGCCCGGCGGACCTCAGCGCATCGACCGCCGAGTCCACGAGCCCGGGCGGCAGGCCCTCGACGGCGGCCTCGGCACGGACGGCCCGCCGCGACCGCCGCCCGTCCAGGGCGCGGAGCGCGGGCGCCAGCCCCGCGGCCGGCTGGAGGAAGAGCAGACCGTCGGTGGAGTCGACCCCGCCGACCTGGACGCTCCCGGCGTCGCCGGCGAGCAGCGGGATCGCCGCGGGGAGGAGGGGATGGACGTTGTCGGTCACCCCGGCAGGGTGGCAGCCCTCGGGCGGGGCGGGCGCCGTCGTCCACAGGCCCCCGGACGACGACGGCGGCGCCCCGCCCCGGGGCGCCGCCGCGGATGCCTCAGGCCTTGCCGAGGATCCGGTTCATCTTGGTGCCGCAGACGGGGCAGGTGCCCTGGGCCATGCGCCGACCGGACTCGCTCACCTTGACCTCGCCGTCGAAGTCGCGCTTCTCCTTGCACTTCACGCAGTAGCCGTTGTAGCTCTCCGCCACGGGATCTCCTCGTCTCCGGGGCGCCTCGGCTCGCACGCCGGGCACCGTTGGGCGGGAACGCTACCCGTGGGCCGCCGGCGCGGACCGTCGGCGGGCCCTCCGCCGCGGGGGCCGGGGCGGTCGGTGGCAGCACGTTCCCCACAGCTGTGGACGACGCTGTGGATGCCATGGGGACGGTGTGGCGTGTCGCTGTGCGGAACCGGGGGACGGGTCGGGGACGGGCCACCCGCGGTGACGCCCGGCACCGCGCCCACCAGCGCAGACGTCCCCGTGCGGGTGTGGATCTCCCCCATCCGGCCGCCCTCGTCACCGGCTGGAGCGGTGCCGATGTCCACCGTCCGTGCGACCTGCACCCGAGAGGGTGGCTCCGCGCAGGCGTCACGCACTGCGGGTGTCCTACGGTCTCCTCGTGCCCCGAACGACTCCTCATGCGAGCGCCCTGCCTGAACCGGCGGACGGCGACGTCGTGGAGGTCCGGCGGAGCAGCCGCCGGCGGCGCACGGTGACCGCCTACCGGGAGCTCGGGCGCACCGTGGTGCTCATCCCGGCCGCCTTCAGCCCGGCCGAGGAGCAGCGCTGGGTGGCCCAGATGGTGGCCAAGCTGCGTACCCGCGAGGAGCGGCGCAAGCGCTCCCTCGGGGGTGACGCCGAGCTGCTGGCGCGGGCGCGCGCGCTCTCGGCCGCCCACCTCGACGGCCTCGCCGAGCCGGCGAGCGTGCGCTGGGTGGACAACCAGCACCGTCGCTGGGGCTCCTGCACGCCGGCCGACCGGACCATCCGGCTCTCCAGCCGGCTGCAGTCGATGCCCGACTACGTCGTCGACTACGTGCTCGTGCACGAACTGGTGCACCTGGTCGAGCCCGGGCACGACGAGCGCTTCTGGGCGCTGGTGGCGCAGTACCCCCGCGCCGAGCGGGCGCGCGGCTTCCTCGAGGGCGTCGAGCTGGCCGCGACCGCGGGTGCGGCCGGGGCCGAACCCCCGTCCGACGTCGACGGGTGAGCGGCTAGCCCTCGCCGCCCAGCTCCCGCCGGTCCTCGCCCTCGTCGTCGCCCGGCCGCCTCGGCGCCCGCTCGGCGTCGTCGGCGTTCAGCGCGGCGAGCTCGTCGTCGAGACCCTGGCGGGCGACGAAGTCCAGCGGCTCGTCCAGGTCCTCCGACGTCGGCAGGAGGTCGGGGTGGGACCACAGGCGGTCGCGGTCCGCGCTGCCGTGCTGCTGACCCATGGCGCCCCAGACGGTCGCCGCGTCGCGCAGCCGGCGCGGCCGCAGCTGCAGCCCGACCAGCGTGGCGAAGGTCTGCTCCGCCGGGCCGCCGGAGGCCCGGCGGCGGCGCATCGTCTCGGCCAGGGCGTCGTGCCCCGGCAGCCGGTCGGAGGCGGCGGCCGCGACGACCGCGTCCACCCAGCCCTCGACCAGGGCGAGCAGCGTCTCCAGGCGGCGCAGCGCCATCTGCTGCTCGGGGGTCTCCTCCGGCTCGAGCACTCCGCTGCCGAGCAGGCGCTGGATGCTTTCGGGGTCGCCGGGGTCCAGGCCCGCGCCCATGCCACCGGCCATGGCCTCGTTGATGCCCCGCTCGATCGCCTCGCGATCGATGGTGATGCCGCGGGCGTAGGCGTGCACGGCGTCCTGCAGCTGCTGGCGCAGCCACGGGACGTGGGCGAACAGCCGCTGGGAGGCCGCCTCCCGCAGCGCAACGAAGAGCCGGACCTCGTCGGCCGGGCGGTCGAGGCCCTCGGCGAACGCGGCCAGGTTCTGCGGCACGAGCACGCCGGTGCCGGGGGGCGCGAGCGGCAGGCCGACGTCGGTGCTGGTGAGCACCTCGCCGGCCAGCGAGCCGAGGGCCTGGCCCACCTGGGCGCCGAACATCATGCCGCCCATGCGGCCCATGATCCCGGCGATCGGACCGAAGGACATCGCCGCTTCCTGCGGGAGGGCGCTGGTCATCGCCGCCACCACCCGTTCGGCCAGCGGGTCGATGAGCGCCGCCCACGCGGGCTGGGTCTGCTCCACCCACTCGACCCGCGACCACGCGGCGGTGCGCTCGATGCCCGAGGGCAGCTCGGTGACCTGGTCCAGCCAGAGGTCGGCGAGCCGCAGCGACTCCGCGGTCGCGGCGCGCTCCTGCTCCGACGACGGCTGGTGCCCGGCCGCGAGCTGGCTGATCGCACCCTGCCGGGCGAGGTCCCAGTTGACCGGGCCACCCGACCAGTTCATGAGTTTCTGCAGCTCGGCGAAGAGCGGCATCTTGCCGAGCACGTCCTCGGGGGAGCCGCCGCCGGCCATGCCCCCGAACAGGGCGCCCAGGCCGAACGGGTCGCCACCCTGGTCGCCGCGGCCGGGCTCCCGGCGCTCGGGGTCGCGGTCAGGAGGGCCGAAGCCGAACGGGACGTCGCTCATGCGTCCACGGTAGACGTGCGATCTTCCGCCGGGGGACCCGTTCGCCCCGGGCGGATGGCTCCCGGGGCGGGGCTGCCGGAGGGGGTCGAGGGCCTCCGGGCCGACGGCGTCGTCCAGGCAGGGGTTCTAGGCTCGCCCCTCGTGACCCGTCGCAACGCCGTCCTGAGCGTGGGTGCCGTGCTCCTGCTGCTGTTCGGCGTGCTGGGCACCAGCGTGCCGGTGCCCTACGTCGCGCAGGTCCCGGGCCCCACGTTCGACACGCTCGGCGAGATCGACGGCGAGCCGATCATCGCGGTGGAGGGCCGGGAGCGCAACGACGTCGAGGGCGACCTGGCCCTGACCACCGTCGGCGTGAGCCGCGGCGGCTTGAGCCTCGTGCAGGCCGTGCGCGGCTGGTTCGACGACGAGGTGAGCGTCGTCCCCGAGGAGTCGGTGTACCCGCCCGACCGGAGCGAGGAGGAGACCCGGGAGGTCAACCGGCAGGCGTTCCTCACCTCCGAGGCGGCGGCGGAGAGCGTCGCCCTGGGCGAGCTCGGCTACCCGCAGAAGGTCGTGGTGCGGCAGGTGCCCGAGGGATCCCCGTCGGAGGGGGCGCTGGCGGAGGGCGACGCCCTGGAGACGGTCGACGGCCGTCCGGCACCCGACACCGAGGTGCTGGCCGACGTCCTCGCCGGCATCCCGCCCGGGACGCCGGTCACGGTCGGCTACACCCGCCTGGGCGAGCCGGGCACCGCGACGGTCACCACGCAGGCGGCCGAGGGGCGCGAGGGGTCGATGCTGGGCATCAGCGTGCTCGACCAGCCGTACGCGCCGTTCGACGTCGACATCCAGGTCGCCGACGTGGGCGGCCCCTCCGCCGGCCTCATGCTCACCCTCGGCATCCTCGAGCTGGTGGGGGAGGAGGACCTGACCGGCGGCGCGGTGATCGCGGGCACCGGCACGATCGACCTCGACGGGAACGTCGGCCCCATCGGCGGGATCCCGCTGAAGATGGTCGCCGCCCGCGAGATCGGTGCCGAGCTCTTCCTGGTCCCGGCCGCCAACTGCGCCGAGGCGCTGGCCGCCCCTGACGCCGGCGTGCCGATGGCCCGGGTCGCCACGCTGGACGACGCGCTGGCGGCCCTGGCCGACGTCCGCGCCGGCCGGACACCGGAGGGCTGCTGAACCGGGGCATCCTGGTCCGTGCCGCGACGCACGCCCGGGAACCCCGGGGCGTCCGGTGCGTTGTCCATGAGGCCGGGCATGCCCGGCGCCGCACAACCCGACCCCCCGCGGTCGATCACCGCGTGGCCGATGGCCACGCCTGCAACTGAAGGAGACCGCTCGTGGCCATGCGGCCCCCCGTGCCGGTACCGGCGCTGTCGCGGCGCGCGAAGCTGGTCATCGGCGCCATCGCCGTGCTGCTGGTGCTGTTCACCGCCGTCGGCACCCTCACCAACGTCTACGTCGACTACCTGTGGTTCGACGAGACCGGCTTCACCGAGGTGTTCTGGACCGAGCTCCAGTCCCGCGCGCTCCTCTTCGCCGTCGCGGGCGTGGCCACCGGTGGGCTCACCGCGCTGGCCATGTACCTGGCCTACCGCTTCCGCCCCACGTTCCGGCCGATGTCGCTCGAGCAGCAGAACCTCGAGCGCTACCGCCAGTCCCTCGAGCCGCGCCGCGGCCTGGTGCTCACCGGCATCGCCGTCGTCCTCGGGCTCTTCGCCGGGTTCACCGCGCAGAGCAGCTGGGAGACGTGGCTGTCGTTCCGCAACAGCACCGACTTCGGGCGCACCGACCCGCAGTTCGGCGTCGACCTGTCGTTCTTCGTCTTCGACTACCCCTTCTACCGGCTGCTGCTCGGCTTCGGGTTCGCGATCGTCATCCTCGCGCTCATCGGCTCGTTGCTGACCCACTACGTGTTCGGCGGGCTGCGGCTGCAGACCCCCGGCCAGAAGCTGACCGGCGCCGCACGGGTGCAGCTCTCGGTGCTGCTGGGCGTCTTCCTCGCCCTCAAGGCCGTCGCCTACTGGCTGGACCGGTACGGGCTGGTCTACTCCAACCGCGGTGACGTCTTCACCGGCGCCAGCTACACCGACGTGAACGCGCTGCTGACGCCCAAGACGATCCTGGTCTTCGTGGCGGCCGTCTGCGCCGTGGCGTTCTTCGCCAACATCGTCGTCCGCAACTTCCTGCTCCCGGCCGCCGCCCTGGTCCTGCTCCTGGTCTCCAGCCTGGTGATCGGCGTCGCGTACCCGGCGATCGTCCAGCAGTTCGTCGTCGGCCCCAGCGCCAACGAGAAGGAAGAGCCCTACATCGAGCGGGCCATCACGGCGACGCGGGACGCCTACGACCTCGCCGAGATCGACTACGTCGACTACGCGCAGGACGCGACCGGCGACGAGGTCGACCCCGAGGCGGCACTGGCCGACCTGCGGGCGGACTCCGAGACCATCCCGAACGCCCGCCTGCTGGACCCGAACGTCCTCTCCGACACGTTCACCGCACGGCAGCAGATCCGCAACGTGTACGGCTTCCCGGAGAAGCTGGACATCGACCGGTACACGATCGACGGCGAGACCCGCGACTACGTGGTGGCGGTCCGCGAGCTGAACAGCTCGGGGCTGTCGGAGAACCAGGACACCTGGATCAACCGGCACACCGTCTACACGCACGGCAACGGCTTCGTGGCGGCGCCGGCGAACGAGGTCGTCGCAGGCCAGGAGGGCGGCGAGCCCCGGTTCACCACCCGCGACCTGCCGACCCGCGGCAACATCGACGTCGAGCAGCCGCGCATCTACTACGGCGAGCTGATCCAGATCAACGGCCAGGACGTGTACTCGGTGGTGGGGGCCCCCGAGGGCGCCGAGCCGCGCGAGTTCGACCTGCCCGAGGGCGGGTCCGACGAGCGGCAGATCAACAACACCTACGACGGCGAAGGTGGCGTCGAGATCGGCAGCTTCTTCCGCCAGCTGGCCTTCGCCATCCACTACCGGGAGCGGAACTTCCTGCTCTCCAGCGCGGTCAACGAGGAGTCCAAGGTCCTCTACGTCCGCGACCCGCGGGAGCGGGTGCAGAAGGTCGCGCCGTTCCTCGAGATCGACGGCGACCCCTACCCGGCGGTCATCGACGGCGAGATCCAGTGGATCCTCGACGGCTACACGACGTCGGACTCCTACCCCTACGCCGAGCAGATGCAGCTGGGCGAGGCCGCGGCCGACGCCCTCACCGGCACCGGGACGACGGCTCTGCCGAACGAGACCTTCAACTACATCCGCAACTCCGTGAAGGCGACGGTCGACGCCTACGACGGCACGGTGCGGCTGTACGAGTGGGACACCGAGGACCCCGTCCTCAAGACCTTCATGAAGGCTTTCCCCGGTGTCGTGCTGCCCAGGGACGAGATGCCCGACGGGCTGGTGGACCACATCCGCTACCCCGAGGACCTGTTCAAGGTGCAGCGGGACATCCTGACGCGCTACCACGTCGACGACCCGCAGAACTTCTACAGCGGCAACGACCGCTGGCAGATCCCGGACGACCCGACGCAGAACACCGACCAGGCCCAGCCGCCGTACTACATCCTGGCGGAGCGGCCCGGCGAGGAGGGGGCGTCGTTCCAGCTGACGAGCGCGCTGAACGCCTTCAACCGGCAGAACCTCTCGGCGTTCGTCTCGGCGTCCAGCGACGCGGACACCTACGGGCAGCTGCAGGTGCTGAGGCTCCCGGGCAACACGCCCTTCCGCGGGCCCCAGCAGGTGCAGCAGTCGTTCAACACCAACGACGAGGTCGCGCGTGACCTGAACCTGTTCCGCAGCGCGGACTCCACACCGGTGTTCGGCAACCTGCTCACCCTGCCGATCGGCGACGGCGGCCTGCTCTACGTCGAGCCGCTCTACGTCGAGGGCACCGGGGAGAACTCCTTCCCGCTGCTCCGCAAGGTGCTGGTGAACTACGGCGACCGGGTGGGCTACGCCGACACCCTCGCCCAGGCGCTGGACCAGGTCTTCGGGCCGGGGGCCGGGGAATCGGCCACCGACAACGACGACACCGGTGCCGACGGCGACGCGTCCGGCGATCTGCCCGAGACGCCGGCACCGGAGGACCCGGCGCCGGCCGAGCCGCCGGCGAACGGCGGCGGGGACACCCCGAACGCCACGGTGCTGGCGGACGCGGTGGCGGACATGAACGCGGCCCTGGCCGCGCTCGCGGACGCCCAGCGGGCGGGTGACTTCGCCGGTCAGGGTCAGGCGCTCGAGGACCTGCAGGAGGCCGTGACCGCCTACCAGGAGGCCCAGGCCGCAGCCGACGCCGTCGACTGACCCCCGTCTCGCGGGTGGGTGGGTGCCCCCGGGCGCCCGCCCACCCCGGGAGCTGGTAGGCTGGCTCTACCGACGCGGGGTGGAGCAGCTCGGTAGCTCGCTGGGCTCATAACCCAGAGGTCGCAGGTTCGAATCCTGTCCCCGCTACCACCACGAAGGCCCGGTCCCCCAGGGACCGGGCCTTCGTCGTGCTCGGGGCGGGGCGCCGGTTCAGCGCGGGCCGAGGCGCTCCCCGACGTCGAGAGGTTCGCGCGACCGGTGGTCCTCCTGCCGGGGCGTCCGGCGGTACGGCGTGGGGCGCGGCCGGCGGGCCGCGCCTGCGTCGTGTGCCCGACCCGGCGTCGGGACGACGGGCTCGGCGGCCGGCGGCGTGACCGCGTGCGCGGGCGGGCGGGGCCGGGTGGTCAGCGCGGCGAGGAGCGTGTGCGGTCGGGTGCGGTCCTGGTCGGGGACGGGTGCCCCGGCGGGCAGCGGCCGGGCCGGCGCCGCCGGGAACGGCTCTCGCCGCGGCGGGTGTGCCGGGTCGGGCAGGCGCAGCTCGGCGAGGTCCTTCCACGTCGAGTGCCGCAGCCCGTCGACGGTGCAGCGCACGCGCGCGGAGACCCGGCCGTCGGGCGTGTGCCGCCAGCCGAGCAGCTCGCCGGAGTACCAGATCCCGCGGTGGTGGATCTCCACCGGCTGCGGGTCACCGACGAACCTGCTCGCCGCCCCGTTCCCCGCCACGAGCCGGACTGTAGGTGGGGCGCGAGCGGCGGAGCCGGAGGCGCGCACGGCCCCCGCCGCGGCCTGTCCCACCGTTCACACGGGTCCGCGCAGTCAGGTCTGCGTCGTCTGGCCCGCGCGCTGCGGGCGGCTCCTCGGGCGTGCCGCGCGGGCCTGGACCAGGCCGGTCAGGCGCCGCTCGCCGGGCAGGCGGGTCCGCCGCAGGGCCTGCGCCACGTACTCGCCGAGCAGCGACCCCGCCGCGAGGGCCAGACCGATGGTGATCGCCGTCCCCAGCAGGGTGATCCCGCCGATCGTGTCGCCCTCGGTCAGCCGGCGGAGGCCTCGGTAGATCACCAGCCCGGGCAGCAGGGGGATGATCCCGGCGGCGACGTAGACCAGCGCGGGGACGCGCTGCCGGCCGGCCAGGGCGAACGCGCCCAGGCCGATGACGACGGCGGCGGCCGCGGTCGCGATGGTGACCGAGAGCCGCAGCGCGTCCAGCCCGACGAAGACCGCCCAGCCGAGCGCGCCAGCGGCCGCGGCCGGGGGCAGGGTGCGCCGGGGGGCGTGGTTGGCGACGGCGAAGGAGGCCGAGATCGCGGCCGCGGCGGCGAGCTGCAGCGGTACGTCGCCGAGGCCGCCGGACGGCGGGTCCCACATCGCGACCGGGACGCCGAGCCGCACGCCGATCGACAGGCCGACCGCGACCCCGCTGATGATCCCGGCCGTGAGCAGGAACGTCTCGAAGGCCCGCGCGCTCGCCGTCACGTAGAAGCCGGTGATGGCGTCGTGCACCGCGCCGACGAGCGTGACACCGGGCAGCAGCAGGACTATCCCGCCGGCGACGACGAGCGACGGGCGGACGCCGATGTCGGCGGCGACCAGCGCCAGGGCGACCGCCGTGGCGATCAGGCCCCCGACGGCGTTGAGGAAGAAGGCGGGCAGCCCGCGGCGGCCCAGCCGGTCGATGGCGAGGTCGACGAGCACGGTCGCCCCGAACGCCGCCGCCGTCACCGCGGGACCGGCGCCGAGCAGGACGGCCACCGCGGCCGCCAGCAGCGCCCGGGCTCCCGTGACCACCCAGCGCCGGTAGGGCTGCGGGCTGGCGGCGACCCGCTCGAGCAGGCGGTCGGCCTCCGCGGGGGTGACCCGCCCCGCGGCGAGGTCGCCGACCACGTTGTGGACGGCGGTGGCGCGGGAGTAGTCCAGCTCGCGCTGCTGGACCAGGCGCAACCCGCTGACGGGTCCTGCGTCCTGCGCGGCGTGGCCGGAGACGGTGATCGAGGTGAAGGTGATGTCGCACTCCACCCGCCGGAGGCCGCAGGACCGGGCCACGACCGTGCAGGTCGCGGTGACCTCGGCGGCGCTGGCACCCGCGGACAGGAGCAGCTCGCCTGCCCGGAGGGCCAGGTCGACGGCGCGGTGGGCGTCGTGGGGTGCGAGGGGCTGCGGCGGCACCCGTCCACGATCCCCGACGCGCCCCGTCCCGCGCTGGTGGGACTCGTCACCCGCGGGAAGATGCGTTTCCCGGTGCTTGCTGCAACTCTGGATGATCGTGCTGCCCCGGGGGTACTCCCTGCCGGGCGGCGCGGCCGGTCGTCGACCGGCTGTCCCGTCCCCTACCGAAGGAACCGCCCCTCGTGCGAAGAACCTCCGTCGTCTTCTGGGCCTCGCTGGCTGTCGTGCTCCCGTTCGTCCTCTGGGGAGCACTGTCACCTGCGTCCCTTGACTCCGCGGCCACATCGGCGCGCACCTTCGTCGTCGACCGGTTCGGCTGGTTCTACCTGCTGACCGCGACGATCGTGCTGATCGCCGTGATCGCGCTGGCGGCCTCGCGGTGGGGGCGGGTGCGGCTGGGCAAGGACGACGACCGGCCGGAGTACAGCACCCGGGCGTGGTTCGCGATGCTCTTCAGCGCCGGGATGGGCATCGGGCTGGTGTTCTGGGGCGTGGCGGAACCGGTGTCGCACTTCATCACCCCGCCGACGGCCACCCCGGAGAGCACGGAGGCCGCCCGTGACGCCCTGCGGTACTCGTTCTTCCACTGGGGCCTGCACCCGTGGGGCATCTACGCCGTCCTGGCGCTGGCGCTGGCCTACGCCCGCTTCCGCCGCGGCTGGAAGGCCACCATCAGCGGGGCGCTGCGGCCGCTCCTCGGGGACCGCGTCGACGGCCCGTTGGGGGCCGCGGTCGACACGATCGCGGTGGTGGCCACCGTCTTCGGCGTCGCGACGTCGCTCGGCCTCGGGGCCGCCCAGATCAACGGCGGTCTGAACTCCCTCGACGACGGCATCGCGATCGGCTCCGGCGTGCAGCTGGCGATCATCGCGGTGGTCACCGTCCTCTTCCTGATCTCCGCGCTGTCCGGCATCAACCGCGGGATCAAGTGGTTGTCGACCGCCAACGTCGTGCTCGCGATCGCGCTCTTCGCCTTCGTGCTCTTCACCGCCTCGTCCGGCCGGCTCGTCGGCGCGTTCACCACGACCCTCGGCAGCTACTTCGCCGAGCTGCCCACGATGAGCCTGCAGACCGGTCCCTTCGACCCCCAGCGCTCGGAGTGGATCAACGGCTGGACGATCTTCTACTGGGCGTGGTGGATCTCCTGGTCGCCGTTCGTGGCGACCTTCATCGCGCGGATCTCGCGCGGCCGCACCATCCGCGAGTTCGTCATCGGAGTGCTGGCGGTGCCCACGCTGGTCAGCGGGCTGTGGTTCTCGGTGTTCGGCGGGGCCGGCATCCTCGCCGAGCAGGAGGGCGCCGGGCTCGCGGGCCAGGCGACCGAGCAGCAGCTGTTCGCGCTGCTGGACACCCTGCCGGGCGGCGTGATCGCCGGGATCGGGGCGATGATCCTCATCGTCACCTTCTTCGTCACCAGCGCCGACTCCGCCACCTTCGTCCTCGGCTCGCTGAGCAGCCGCGGCGGGCAGGACCCGGCGCGCGTCGTCAGCGTGATCTGGGGTCTGGTCATCTCGGCCTCCGCCGCCGTGCTGCTGGTCAGCGGGGGTCTGGGCGGGGTGCAGACCGCGTCCATCGTCGCCGCGTTCCCGTTCGCGGTGGTGCTGCTCCTGGTCCTCGTCGCGCTGGTCAAGGGGCTCGGGCAGGAACCGCGCATGCCGCGCCGGGCGCCGGAGGAGCCGCTGCCGCCGGTCGCGTCGGCACCGGCCGAGGGCAGCCGGGGCAACGGGGCCACGGCCGCGCCCGCGCCGACCGGCACCTCCTGAGGTCCGCCGGTCCCGCGGGTCGAGCACCGGCCGTGGGACCGGCAGCAGGCCACCGGCGCCGATGCCGATGTCGATGCCGATGCCGATGCCGATGCGTGGTGGCACAGCGCGGGGTGGAGCAGCTCGGTAGCTCGCTGGGCTCATAACCCAGAGGTCGCAGGTTCGAATCCTGTCCCCGCTACGACCGCGTGGCCGAGGCCTCGCCCGCTCCCGGCAAGGGGTGGGCGAGGCCTCTGTCCCAGGTGGGCGGATCCGCCCGGGTCAGGGCAGCCCCGGTCGCCACCGCAGCCGCCTCGGTGCTCTGGTGTGCGATGCCCTCGACCCCGGCCGCGCGCTGCGCTGCGGCGGACCTGCCGAGCAGCCAGACAATCAGCAGCACGGCGAAGACGATCACGATGACCCCGACGGCGAGCGCGGCGATCCGCCGTCGGGCCGGCTTTCCGCTCCCGACGCGGGCCTGGGGGTCGTGCGGTCGACCCTCGCCGCGGTGGTCTCCTCCTGCGCTCATCGGTCCTCCTGGGACGGCCGGTGCCGCGCCCGCGGCCACCGGGTGGGGGCGCGCCTCAGCGCGCGTCGGGGTCGATCAGGGCGAGGCCGGACGCGGGGTCGGGTCGGCGCCGCAGGTACGTCGGGCTCGTGGTCACGACCATCTCCAGGGTCGGCCGGGTCACCGCGCGCAACAGGTGCCCGCCGACCGTGGACCCGTCCCGCAGCCCGCAGACCACGTGACCGTGCACCAGCCACCCGCCGTCCCCGTCCAGCGTGATGTCACCGGCCAGCGTCAGCACCTCCGCCTGGCTGTCCACGGGGATCTCGAGGTATCGCTGCTCCTCGAGGTCGTAGAAGCCCAACGTCGCCTCGGCGAAGGCGCCGATCGCGGTGAAGGACGCGGCCGGCAGATCCGTGCTGCGCGCCCATTCGGTCAGGCTCGAGACCACCTCGTCACCGGTCGCGAACACGAGCACCTGCTGACGAGGCGGGCCGTCGGTGAGCGTGGTCGCCTTCATGTCGTCCTCCCGGGGGCCGACGTCTGGTTCGAGCTCGGGCGGTCCGGTCCCGGACGGGGGACACGGTCATCCGATCGTAAAGTCATGCCTCGGTTCCACCCCCGCCCGCCGGGTAGCGCGAAGGGCGACGGTGCAACCCAACGGGAGGATCTCCCATGAGCCAGACTGTCGCCGACGTGCTCCTGGACCGGCTCCGGGAATGGGACGTCACCAAGGTCTTCTCCTATCCCGGTGACGGGATCAACGGCATCCTCGAGGCCTTCGGCAAGCAGGACGGGCTGCAGTTCGTCCAGTCCCGCCACGAGGAGATGTCCGCCTTCGAGGCGGTCGGGTACGCCAAGTTCACCGGCCGGGTGGGTGTCTGCCTGGCCACCTCGGGCCCGGGTGCGATCCACCTGCTGAACGGTCTCTACGACGCCAAGCTCGACCACGTCCCGGTGGTCGCGGTCGTCGGCCAGACCGACCGGAGCGCCATGGGCGGCTCCTACCAGCAGGAGGTCGACCTGCTGTCGTTGTTCAAGGACGTCGCCCACCACTACGTCCACGTGGTCAACACGCCCGAGCAGCTGCCCAACGTGATCGACCGGGCCATGCGGATCGCCGCCGCGGAGCACGCGCCCACCGCCGTGATCATCCCGGCCGACGTGCAGGAGCTCGAGTACAGCCCGCCGACGCACGAGCACAAGATGGTGCCCTCCAGCAGCGTGCACACCTCGACGCCCACGGTGGTCCCGGACGACCCGTCGATCCGGGCGGCGGCCGATCTGCTCAACAGCGGGAGCAAGGTCGCGATGCTGATCGGGCAGGGGGCGCGCGGCGCCCGCGCCGAGGTCGTCCAGGTCGCCGACATCCTCGGCGCCGGCGTCGCCAAGGCGCTGCTCGGCAAGGACGTGCTCCCCGACGACCTGCCGTTCGTGACCGGGTCGATCGGCCTGCTGGGCACCCGCCCGACCTGGGAGATGATGGAGAACTGCGACACGCTGCTGACGGTCGGGTCGAACCTGCCCTACAGCGAGTTCTTCCCCGAGTACGGCCAGGCCCGGGGCGTCCAGATAGACCACGACGCGACGTTCATCGGGATGCGGTACCCGTACGAGCTGAACCTCGTGGGGGACGCCGCCACGACGCTCCGCGCGCTGATCCCCCTGCTGGAACGCAAGTCCGACCGTTCCTGGCGCGACGGGATCGAGGACGGGGTCCGGCGCTGGTGGGAGACCATCCACATGCGGGCCATGACCGATGCGGACCCGGTCAACCCGATGCGGCTGTTCTGGGAGCTCAACGACCGGATGCCCGGGAACGCCATCATCACGGCGGACTCCGGGTCGGCGGCCAACTGGTATGCCCGGCACCTGCGGTTCGGTCCCGACAACCGGGGTTCGTTGTCGGGCACCTTGGCCACGATGGGGCCGGGCGTGCCCTACGCCATCGGTGCGAAGTTCGGCCATCCGGACCGGCCGGCCATCGCCTTCGTCGGCGACGGGGCGATGCAGATGAACGGCATGGCCGAGCTCATCACCGTCTCCCGCTACTGGCAGGAGTGGACCGACCCGCGGCTGGTCGTGGCCGTCCTGCACAACAACGACCTCAACCAGGTGACCTGGGAGATGCGGGCCATGGGCGGCTTCCCGAAGCTCGCCGAGTCGCAGACCCTGCCCGACGTCTCCTTCGCGGACTTCGCGGCGGGGCTGGGGTTCGAGGCCATCACCGTCGACGACCCCGACCAGATCGGTCCCGCGTGGGACCGGGCCCTCGCGGCGGGCCGTCCGGCGGTGCTGGACGTGCACTGCGACGCCGACGTCCCGCCGATCCCGCCGCACGCGACCCTCGAGCAGATGACGGAGACCGCGAAGTCGTTGTTCAAGGGCGACGAGGACGCCTGGGGAGTGGTCAAGACGGGGGCCAAGACCAAGATCCAGGAGTTCCTCCCGCGTCGGAGCTGACCCATGGCGGTCACCGACCTCCCACCGCCGACCAGCCGACCGCCGGACCCGGCCGGGCCCGACCGGGTCGACGTGGCGGGCCTCGAGGCGGACCTGCGCCGCCGGGTCGACGGCGGCGTGCGCTTCGACGACGGCACCCGCGGCGCCTACTCCACCGACGCGTCGAACTACCGGATCCCACCACTGGGCGTCGTGGAGCCGCGCACGGTGGAGGCCGCGGTCGAGGCGGCGGCGGTCTGCCGGGAGCACGGCGTCCCGCTGCTGTCCCGCGGCGGCGGCACGAGCCTGGCCGGGCAGACGACGAACGCCGCCGTCGTCCTGGACTGGAGCCGGCACTGCGACCGGCTCGTCTCGGTCGACACCGGGCAGCGGACCTGCGTCGTGGAGCCGGGGATGGTGCTGGACCACCTCGACGCCGAGCTGGCCGAGCACGGGCTCACCTGGGGACCGCAGCCGGCCACCCACTGGGCGTGCACGGTCGGCGGCATGCTCGGGAACAACGCCTGCGGCGCCTCGGCGCAGGTGTACGGCAAGGCGGTGGACAGGGTCTCCCGGCTGGAGGTGCTGCTGGCCGACGGCACGCGGATGTGGGTCGGCCCGACCAGCGACGAGGAGTACGCCGAGATCCTGCGCGCCGGCGGCCGCCCGGCCGTGGTCCACCGGGGGCTGCGCGAGCTGAGGGACCGGTACCTGGCCGAGATCCGCACGGGGTTCCCCCGCATCCCGCGGCGGGTGTCCGGCTACAACCTCGACGCGCTGCTGCCCGAGAACGGCTTCGACGTCGCCCGGGCGCTGGTCGGCAGCGAGGGCACCCTCGTGACCCTGCTGCAGGCGGAGCTGCAGCTGTCGGAGCTGCCCCGCGCCCGGCAGCTGGCGGTGCTGGGCTACCCCGACGTCGTCGCCGCCGGTCGGGACGTGCCCCGGGTGCTCCGGCACCGGCCGCACCGGCTGGAGGGCGTCGACGAGGTGCTGCGCCGCAACCAGGACGAGCTCGGGATGAACCCGCGGGCGCTGGAGAAGCTGCCGGACGGCGGCGGCTGGCTGCTGGTCGAGCTCGCCGGCGACGAGGACGACCTGGCCGGGCGGATGGCGCGGCTGGTCGAGGACGTGCGGTCCGCGGACGAGCCGCCGGAGGTCCTGGTGCTCGACGACCCCGGGGACCAGGCTGACATGTGGGCCTTCCGCGAGTCCGGGCTCGGCGCCACCGCCCATCCGCCGGACGCGCCCGACACCTGGCCCGGCTGGGAGGACTCCGCCGTCGCGCCGGAGCGGCTGGGGGACTACCTGGCCGACCTCGCCGCGCTCCTCGACCGGCACCGCCTCACGCCGTCCTCGCTGTACGGCCACTTCGGTCACGGCTGCGTCCACCTCCGGATCCCCTTCCCGCTCGGCGCGCCCGGCGGGGAGGAGACCTACCGGTCGTTCCTGGAGGACGCGGCCGACCTGGTCACGCGGTACGGCGGCTCGATGTCCGGCGAGCACGGCGACGGCCAGGTGCGCGGCGAGCTGCTGGCACGGATGTTCTCGCCGGAGCTGGTGACGGCCTTCGGGAAGGTGAAGGCGTTGCTGGACCCCGACGACCGGATGAACCCGGGGAAGGTCGTGGCGCCCTATCCCCTCGACTCGTACCTGCGCATGACCGCGGACTACCCGGCCTGGGAGCCCGAGGTGGCCTTCGGCTACCCCGAGGACGACGGGTCCTTCGCTCACGCAGCCGCGCGCTGCGTCGGCGTCGGCAAGTGCCGGTCCTCGCTGGACGTCACCTCCGGGCAGGTGATGTGCCCGAGCTACCAGGTCACCGGGGACGAGAAGCACTCCACCCGGGGTCGCGCCCGCCTGCTGTTCGAGATGATGCGGGGTGAGCTGATCCCGGACCGCTGGCGCTCGACCGCCGTCCACGACGCGCTGGACCTGTGCCTGGCCTGCAAGGGCTGCCGCAGCGACTGCCCGGTCGACGTCGACATGGCGACGTACAAGGCGGAGTTCCTCTCCCACCACTACGCGGGCCGGCTCCGCCCGCGGACCCACTACTCCCTCGGCTGGCTGCCGCTGGTCACCCGGGTCGCCGCGCTGGCCCCGCGCGCGGCGAACGCGCTGACGCACGCGCCCGGCCTGCGGGCGCTGGCCAAGGCGGTGGGCGGGGTGACCCCGGAGCGCGAGCTGCCGCTGTTCGCCCCGCAGCGCTTCACGCACTGGTACCGCGAGCGGGGGCCGCGCGGGTCGGGGGAGCGCGGGGAGGTGCTCCTGTGGCCGGACACCTTCACCGAGTTCTTCCAGCCGCACGTCGGCCACGCGGCGGCGACGGTGCTGGAGGACGCCGGCTTCACCGTCCGGGTGCCGGACCAGGAGCTCTGCTGCGGGCTGACCCTCATCTCCACGGGGCAGCTGGCGACCGCCGCCCGCGTCCTGCGACGGACCGCACGGGCGCTCGGACCAGCGTTGGCGGACGGCATGCCGGTCGTGGCCCTGGAGCCCAGCTGCACCGCGGTCTTCCGCTCCGACGCCCCCGAGCTCCTCCCGGACGACGAGCACGTCCGTCTGCTGGCCGACCGCACCCGGACGCTGGCCGAGCTCCTGGAGGAGCGCGCACCCGACTGGACGCCACCCGCGGCGGACCGCGCCGCGATGGTGCAGACCCACTGCCACCACCACTCGATCATGGGGTTCGACGCGGATCGCCGGCTGCTGGCGAAGGCCGGTTTCGACGCCGACGTGCTCCACTCCGGCTGCTGCGGGCTGGCCGGCAACTTCGGGTTCGAGCGCGGCCACTACGAGGTGTCGATGGCCTGCGGCGAACAGGTCCTGCTGCCGGCGGTGCGGGCCGGCGACCCCCGGGCGGTCGTGCTCGCCGACGGCTTCAGCTGCCGCACCCAGGTCGAGCAGGGGGAGACCGGCCGCCGGGCCGTGCACGTCGTCGAGGCCCTGGCCGGGCTGGTCTCCGGTGCGCGGCTCGAGGACCACCCGGAGCGGGCGCTCGCACCGACGGCGCGGCCGCCTGGCCGGCTCGCGCAGGCGGCCACGCTGGCGGCGGTGGGCGGGGTCGCCGGTGGGGTCGTGGCCTCGGCCGTGCGGCGCGCGCGGGCAGGGGCGCGGCCGTGACGGTCGTCCCGGAGGTACCCGTGCAGGCGGTGGACGTCGCCGTCTACCGGCTGCCGACCGACCGACCCGAGGCCGACGGCACGCTGCAGTGGGACTCGACGACGGCGATCGTGGTGCGCGCGCGTGCGGGGGGCCGCACCGGGACCGGCTGGACCTACGCCGATGCGGCGGCCGCGGCGGTGGTCCGGGGGCTGCTGGGCGGCGTGGTGGAGGGCAGGTCGGCGCTGCACCCGCAGGCCGCCGCGCACGCGATGGCCCGTGCCGCCCGCAACGCAGGCGTGCGAGGGCTGGTCGCCATGGGCATCTCCGCGGTCGACGTCGCCCTTTGGGACCTCAAGGCGCGGCTGCTCGACGTGCCGCTGGCGGTCCTCCTCGGCGCCGTGCGGGAGGAGTCGCCGGTCTACGCGAGCGGAGGGTTCACCAGCTACGACGACGCCGCCACCCGCGAGCAGCTCGAGGGCTGGCTGGATCGCGGCTTCGACCGGGTGAAGATCAAGATCGGGGAGTCCTGGGGGGAAGCGGTCGCCCGCGACCTGGCGCGCACCCGGCTGGCCCGGCAGATGGTCGGGGACGAGGTGGCGCTGCTCGTCGACGCCAACGGGGGATACACCGTGAAGCAGGCGGTCCGGGTGGGCCGCGCGCTGGACGAGCTCGGCGTCGTGTGGTTCGAGGAGCCGGTCTCCTCGGACGACCCCGACGGGTTGGCGCTCGTGCGCCGCAGCCTGGACTGCGACGTCGCCGCCGGTGAGTACGCCGCCCGGATCGAGGACTTCACCGTGCTCTGCGGCGGCGCCGTCGACTGCCTGCAGGTGGACGCCAGCCGCTGCGGCGGGGTGACCGAGTGGCTGCGCGCGGCCGCGCTCGCCGGGGGGCACGGGCTCGAGGTCTCCGCGCACTGCGTTCCCGCGCTGCACGCCCACCTCGGCCTGGCGACTCCCAACCTGCGCCACCTGGAGTGGTTCCACGACCACGAGCGCTTCGAGGCGCGCCTGTTCGACGGCGCTCCCGAGCCCCGCCGGGGACGGGTCCGCCCCGACCCGGGCGCACCGGGGCTCGGCCTGGCCCTCCGCGAGGCCGACCTCGAGGAGCTCCGGATCGGCTGAGTCACCGGCCCGTCGAGTCCTCCGGCGAGCGGCTCAGGCCGGTAGCTGCCCGGACCGCCGACGGGCGTACCAGTACGCGAGGAGGGCGAGCACCGGTGGTGCGGCCACGAACGCCACCCGCAGGATGGCGATCACGGTGGTGACGGGTGCGCCGGTGATCTGGGCGAGCACGTCGCTGGCCGCGCCCAGCGAGGTCAGCACCGTGACGGTCGCGAGCAGCGTGACGAAGGCGACCCGGACGGGGGCGCGGAACGGGTGCTCGCTGAGGTCCTGCTCGGCGGAGGGGCGGGGCCGGAACAGGTGCTCCAGCAGCGGGTAGAGCACGGCTGCTCCGCCGAGGACCACCGGCAGCAGCACCCCGCCGAGCAGGGGGTTGGTGATCGTCGCCCCGAGCACGGTGACCTCGACGGCGGGGAGCAGCAGGATCGCCCCCTCCATCGGGAACAGGTACCAGTCGGGGTACATGTCATTGCCCGCGACGCCGGGGAGGAACGGGCCGATGTGCGTGACGTCGCCGAAGGGCACCAGCGTGGCCGCGAGGACCACGAGCGCGCAGACGAGCACCGCCAGGAGCCCCGCGCGCGACCGCAGCCCCGCACCGCTGGGCACGACCACCACCAGCCGGCCGTCGTCCCCCCTGCGCTGCGGCAGCACGGTGTGCCGGTGCCGGACGACCAGCCACAGGTGGAGGGCCAGACCGAGGAGGAAGGCCAGCGGCAGGAGCAGGACGTGCAGCCAGAACAACCGGCCGACGACGTCGTCGACGTCGGGCCCGGCGAACGCCAGGTCGGCCAGCTCGGTGCCGACGTAGGGGATGCTCGCCGCGATCGTGTAGCCGATCCGGACGCTGCTGCCGGTGACCACGTCGTAGACGAGGTTCTGACCGGTCCAGCCCAGGCCCAGGGCCAGGGCCAGCAGCACGAGCCCGACCAGGTAGTTCGTGAACCTGCGCCCCCGGAACGCGCCGGCGAGCAGCACGCGCAGCACGTGCAGCAGGAGCGCGGCCACGAACAGGTAGCTGGCCGCGCGGTGCACCCGCCGCAGCAGCAGCCCCCCGGGCACGTCCTCGCTGATCGTGACCACCGAGGAGAAGGCCGCGGGCAGCTCCCGGCCGGCGTACAGGGCGGCCGAGCCGTCGTACTCCACGAGCTCGGTGGAGGGCTGGTAGAAGAACGTCAGCACCAGGCCGGTGAGCAGCAGGACCACGAAGGAGACCACCGCGACCGGGCCGAGCAGGAACGACCAGTGCGTCGGGACGATGAGCTCGCGCAGCCACCGCGGCCGGGCGGGGCTCTCCTGCACGCTCATCCGCGCACCGGCCCGATCGGCGTCCGGAACCCGCTCGTCGCCACGAGGAAGCCGTCGTCGTCCACCCCGAGAGGGAGCTGGGGGAGGGGGCGGGAGGCCGGGCCGAACGTCGGCACCGCCCCCCGCGCCGCGTCGAACGTCGCCTGGTGGCACGGGCAGAACAGCGAGTCGCTGTCCTCCTGGTACAGGCCGACGGGGCAACCGGCGTGGGTGCAGATCTTCGAGTAGGCGACGAGGCGGTCACCGACCACCCACTCCAACACCGTGGGGGGCTCCGCCTCCTGCGTCGCCAGGCGGACCAGCACCACGGCCGACAGGTCGGCGCGGACCGCACCCTCCGGCCACACCGTGCCGAAGCCGCCCACCGGCACGTCGGCGGCGCGGATGCGTTGCCCCTCCGCGGTGACCAGGTGGACCCCGCGCCGCCAGGCCGTCCCCGGTCCCCGGTCCCGCCCGGACCAGGCGAGGAGCCCGACGCCGGCGAGGGCGGCGACCACCAGGGCCCCGAGACCGCCGAGGACCCGGCGCCGGCGCACCGGGGTGCTCACGGCGGCCCCCGCGGCGGCCGCCACCGGCGCAGCGCCCGGCCGGCGCTCGTCCGGCCAGGCGAGTTCCTGCGCCGCCGGACCGCCGACCTGGCCGAACAGCAGGGCCGCACCCAGCAGGGCACCGGTCAGCGTCAGGCCCAGCGCCGCCGTCGACCAGCCCAGGAACACCCCGGCGACGAAGGCGACGAGCAGGCCGGCGGCGACGGCGCCCACGCCGATCGGCACGGGGCGGCGCAGCCGGTCCCGGCCGGTGCCGGGCGGAGCCTCGGTACCGGTCACGGCCTGGGTCCCTCCGTCTCCTCCGTCTCGTCCACCGGTGGCCCCTCGGACCGCACGGCCGGCCGCCGGCCCCGCCGGGCGACGAGGAACAACGCCCCCACCGTCGCCAGGGCCAGCAGCGCGGTGAAGGCGGCGCCGTACACCCGCCCGATGTCGGACATGCCCAGCGGCGTGGTCTCCGCGTCGGACAGGTCCTGCACGTAGGCGGCGATGTCGGCGGCGTCCTGCTCGCTGAGCACCTCGTCGCCGAACCTCGGCATCTCGAACGGGCCCACCCGGAGGGCCTCGACGATCCCGGTGGGGTCGACGCCGGTCACCTCCGGGGCGATCGTCCCGTCGGCCGAGATGCCGCCGTTGCCCGCGGCGCTGTGGCAGGGCGCGCAGTTGGTCAGCCAGAGCGGCTGACCGCGGCCGGGGTCGCCGTCGCCCACCTCGGGGACCGCGCCCTCCAACCCGAACTCCTCGGTCATCCAGGCCACCACCGCGACCCGCTGGGCGTCGGTGAGCCGCTCCTCCACGGCCCCCACCTCGCGGTGCAGGATCGGCATCCGCCCGGTGCGGATGACCAGGTCGACGTAGGCCACCGGCAGCCCGCGGAGGTCGGGTCCGGCCTCCACCCCGGTCCCGGGGATGCCGGTCCCGTCGTTGTTGTGGCAGATCCCGCAGTACCGCTGGTAGATCGTGCCGCCCGCCGTGAGCTCCTCGGCCGGTGGCTCCGGGGCGGGGGCGGCCTCGACCGGCGCCGTGACCAGGGTCAGCGCGGCGCAGGTGAGGACCAGCGCCAGCACCAGCACCCAGCGCGCCGGGCGCCCCGGCGGGTGCGCCCTCACGGTGACCCCAGCGAGTACAGGTAGGCGACGATGTCCTCGACGTCGTCGTCGGTGACGCCGAGGTCGGGCATCAGGCTGTCCGGTTCGATCTCCTGCGGATCCTGGATCCAGGCCCGGAGGTTCTCCGGCGTGTGGGGGAGCGTCCCGGCGACGGTCCGCCGGTCGACGATGGTGCCCAGCGGGGGACCGACCCTTCCCTGCGGGCCCGCGACGCCCGGCACCTGGTGGCAGGCGACGCACCCGTACTCGCCGAGCAGGACGCGACCGGCCTCCACGGAGCCCTCGGCATCCCCGGTGGTGCCGGTGCACGCGCTGAGGGCGGCGACCGCGACCGCGAGCGCCCCCAGCCGCGAGCCCGGCCGCCGGTGGCCGCTCACCAGCACGGTCCGTACGCGAGGACGGGCGGCAGCGCCAGCGCGATGAGCCCGATCGCCAGCAGGTTCATGGTGAGGCCGGTGAGCGCCAGCATCCGGTTGCGCGCGGGGCCGGGCACCGGGTCCCAGGCGCCGGCCGGGGGCGCCTCCTCCGGGTCCCTCCGCCGCCTCCACGGCAGCAGCGGCCGGGGCTCGGGACCCGGGACCGCGGCGGACTCCGCCTGGGGCGGCAGATGCCGCATCGCCCACCACGATGCCCACGTCGCCGCCGCGGCCACCGCCGTCAGCACCACGGTGAGCACGACGAGGAAGAGGGGGAGCGCGAGGCCCTCGGTGGGGCAGGTCGCCTCGATGGACCAGTAGCCGACGAGCAGGTGCGCCAGCCAGGCTGCCGTACCGCCACCGACCCCGAACCAGAAGAGGGCCGGGCGGCCGGCGGCTCGCTTCGTCTCGGGGGTCGCGGCGGTCACCAGAACCTCGGCGTCAGGTAGAGGGTGGCGGCGACGACGATCCAGGACCAGACGACGAAGTACCAGTAGTGCGCGGCCGTCACCGTCATCTCCTGCTCCCGCGGCCGCATGCCGCCCGAGCGGACGCGCAGGAGCACGATGCCGAGGCCGAGCAGCGCCAGGGCGGCGTTGAGGTGGTGGAAGCCGGCGAGGGCGAGGAAGAGGGAGCCGTAGACGTCGCGCTGCGGGTCGACGTCGTTCGCGGAGTAGTCGGCGAACTGCACGACCAGGAACGCCACCCCCAGGACGACAGCGGTGGCGAGGGCGGCGGCGCCCCGGCCGTCGGCGCGACCGGCCCGCGCCGCCAGGTGGACCGCGGCCACCGGGACGGCGCTGAGGACCAGCAGCCCGGTGGCGACCGCGGTCAGCCCCAGCGCCGGGGCGGGGGTCGGGTCCGGCGGCCAGGTGTCGAACCCGTCGCGCAGGTAGAAGTAGGAGAACTCCAGCGCCGCCAGCATGGACACCAGGACGAGCTGGAGCAGCAGCATCCCCCACCACCCGGTGCCCCGCGCGATGTGCGGGGCCGGACGGGGAGCGGCCTCACCGGCGTGCCCGCTGGTCCTCACGGCTGGTCCTGCCTGTCCCACACCCAGACCACGCCGACGACGACGGCGGCGAGCACGCCGGTGAGGGCGACGGGGTAGACGTCGATCATGGTGCCGATGAGCGCGAGGGTGAGCGCGGAGGCCATCAGCAGCGGCCACCACGACTTCTGCGGCAGCGTGACCAGCTCCTCGGGTGCGGCGTCGAGGACGCTGGTCAGCACGACCTGCCGCACGGGGGCGCGGGGCTCGCGCAGCTCGTCCTGCCAGGTGGCCGGGTCGTACTTCGGCCGGAACGGCCGTGTGTCCCACAGCGGCGACCGGCTCGCTACCTCCGGTATGCCGCGGAAGTTGTAGGCGGGCGGGGGCGAGCTCGCGTACCAGTCCAGGGTCTCCCCACCCCACGGGTCGTCGCCGGCGCGCTCCCCGCCGCGCGCCGACACGACCACGTTCCCGAGCGTCATGAGCAGGCCCAGCGTGAGCACGACCGTGCCCCACGTGGCGATGGCCTGCGTGGTCTCCCACCCCGTGTTCTCGGCGTAGGTGTAGACGCGGCGCGGCATGCCCTGCAGCCCGGTGATGTGCAGGGGGAAGAACGTCACGTTGAAGCCGATGAAGGTCAGCCAGAACCCGACCTTGCCGATGCGCTCGTCGAGCAGCCGGCCGGTCATCTTGGGCACCCAGAAGTGGATGGCGGCCAGCACCGGGAAGAGGATCCCGCCGATGAGCACGTAGTGGAAGTGGGCGACGACGAAGTAGCTGTCGTGCGCCTGGGTGTCGAAGGGGACGGAGGCGACCATCACCCCGGTGACCCCGCCGAGGACGAAGATCACGATGAACCCGACCACGTACATCATCGGTGTCTTCCACACCGCCCGGCCCTGCCAGATGGTGGCGATCCACGCCGAGATCTGGATGGCGCTCGGGATGGGGATGAAGAGGCTCGCCAGCGAGAAGAAGGCCAGCCCGAGCTGTGGGATGCCGGTGACGAACATGTGGTGCACCCACACGCCGAACGACAGGACGCCGATGGCGACCGTCGAGACCGCGATCAGGCTGTAGCCGACCATCCGGCTGCGGGCGAAGACCGGCACGATCGTGGAGACGATGCCCAGCCCCGGCAGCAGGATGATGTAGACCTCGGGGTGGCCGAAGAACCAGAAGAGGTGCTGCCAGAGCAGCGACTCGCCGCCGGCCGCCGGGTCGTAGAAGTGCGTGCCGATCTTGCGGTCGAGCTCGAGCAGCACGCTGGCGATCACCAGCGGCGGGAACGCGAAGATGACGGCGATCCCGGTGACCAGCACGTTCCACGCCAGCAGCGGCATCTGGCTGATCTTCATGCCCGGCGCGCGGTTGCGGAGGATGAGGACGACCAGCTCGATCGCGCCCGCGATGGTGGCGATCTCGACGAACGTCACGCCGAGCAGCCAGAAGTCGATCGAGGCGCTCGGGGAGTACTCCGGCCCGGTCAGCGGGGTGTAGGCGAACCAGCCCCCGTCGGGGACCTGGCCGAACAGGAAGCTGCTGTAGAGGAAGATCCCGCCGAGCACGTAGATGTACCAGCCGAACGCGGTCAGCCGCGGGAAGGGCAGGTCGCGGGTGCCCAGCATCAGCGGCAGGAAGTACATCGCGAACGCTTCGCCCACGGGCACGGCGAACAGGAACATCATCGTCGTGCCGTGCATGGTGAACAGCTCGTTGTAGGTCTGCGCGTCGAGGAAGGTGCTCTCGGCGCTCCCGAGCTGCCAGCGCATCAGCACCGACTGGATGCCGCCCAGGCCGAAGAAGACGAACGCGGTGACCAGGAAGCGCTGGGCCACCTGCTTGTGGTTCAGCGCCGTGAACCAGCCGGCTGCCCCGGGGGGCGTGGCCCAGGTCGCGGCCAGCCGGTCCTCGGTGGCGGGGGGATCCTGCAGCGCGGTCACTCGAGGCTCTCCAGGTAGGCCAGCAGCGCCTGCAGGTCTGCGCCGGAGAGGTTGTTCGGCGGCATGCGCACGCCCGGCTTGAGGCCCTGGGGGTCGAGGATCCAGCCGGCCAGGTTGCCGCGGGTGTTCTCCAGCATCCCGGCGGCGATGGTGTCGCGCGTGGCCAGGTGGGTCAGGTCGGGCGCGAAGTCGGCACCTTCGCTGACGTCCTCGATCCGGTGGCACTGGCCGCAGCCCGCCGCCAGGTACACCTCGCGGCCGGCCTCCGCCAGCTCGCCGACCGGCTCGGCGGTGGTGGCCTGCAGCGCGCGGAGGTGCTCGGCGAACTCCTCGGCGGGCTGGGCGACGAGGACGAACTGCATGCGGGCGTGCTGGATGCCGCAGAACTCGGCGCACTCGCCCAGGTACCTGCCGGGCTCGTCGACCCGGAACGAGAGCGTGTTGGTCCGGCCCGGGAGCAGGTCCAGCTTGCCGGCGACCGGTGGGATCCAGAGGCTGTGGATCACGTCGGCCGACGTCATCTCCAGCCGGACGGGCCGGCCGACCGGCACGTGGATCTCGTTCGCCGTCACGACGTCGGCCTCGGGGTAGCGCACCTCCCACCAGAACTGGTGGCCGACGACCTCCACCGTCAGCTCCCCGGGGGGCGGCGGGCGGGAGATGTCCACGCCGACCACGAGGCTGTAGGCGAAGACGATCGGCAGGACGACGATCGGGACCACCACGCCCCAGACAGCGATGAACGACTTGGCGCCACGGTCCGAGGCGCGCGGTTCCCGGTGCGCGCGGTGCCGCAGGGCCAGCACGAGGAAGACGACGGTGAGCAGCCACAGCAGCCCGCCCAGGGTGATCATGAACCAGGTGAGGCCGGCGATCTGCGCCGCCTCGGGACCCACCGGATCGAGCACCGAGCCCGGCTCCGGTGCCGCCACCGGAGCGAGTTCGGCAGGCACCATCGCGGACCTCCGTGGCGGGTGGACGGGCACGCCCCCCGGGCGCCCCCGCTGCGGTCCTCCCCGACCCTAGCGGCTCGGCGACGCCGCACAACCGCAGCACCGCGGCCCCGGGAGCGGGCCCGGTGGCACGATCCTGGCCACGATGACCCAGTCGAGCACCGACGGCCCCGGCGGCGTGCACCCGCCCGCGCTCGCCCTCCACGAGGTGACCCGCCGCTACGGGGGCCGGACCGCGCTGGCCCCCCTGACGCTGCGGCTCGCGGCCGGGGCGGTCTGCGTCGTCGCCGGGGGGAACGGTGCGGGCAAGACCACCCTGCTGCGGATCGCGGCCGGGTTGGTCGAGCCGACGTCGGGCACCCGCTCGGTCACCGGGCGGGCGCTCTACCTGCGACCCGGTGCGGCGGCGCGCCGCCGGCAGCGGGCGCTGGAGGCCGTGGCCTTCGCCGGCGCCCTGGCCGGGCGGGCGGACCCGGCGACCTCCGCGGCGGGCGCTCTGACCGCCTGCGGCCTCCCCGAGGAGGTGTGGCACCACGAGACCGGCCGCCTCTCGGCGGGCCAGCGCGCGCGGGTCACCCTGGCCGTCGCCCGCGTCGCCGCCCCGGCGGTGGTGTGCCTCGACGAGCCGATGGAGCACCTCGACGCCGATGGCCGGGAGGCGGTGCGCCGGACCGTCGGGGCGCTGGCCGTCGAGGGGTCGGCGGTGCTCGTCGCGGGGGCCGACGTCGCCGCGCACCTCGGCCCGGTCGACGCCCGCCTGGTGCTCGTCGGCGGCGCCGCGACGGTGCTCGGGTGAGCGGCCGAAGCGGAGCGCGGCACCGGGTGCTCCCCGCCGGCGCGCTGCGCACCCTCGCCGTGCTGGTCCGGCGGGATGCCCGGGTCGCCCTGGGCGGGGTCGACGGCTTCGCGTCGGTGCTGCCGTTCGTGGCGGCCGGCGTCGTCCTGGGGGGCCTGGTGCTCGGCCCCGACCCCGCAGCGCTGCGGACGGCGGCCCCCGGGCTGGTCTGGCTCCTGGTGCTCACCGCCGCCGTCCCGCTGGCCCGGCTGGTCGCGGCGGCGGAACGGGACGAGGACTCCTGGGACCTGCTGCGCGGCCTCGTCCCGCCCGGGGTGCTGCTGCTGGCCAAGGCGACCGTCGTCTGGACGGCGCTGGCGGTCACCTGGGCCACGGGGACCCTCCTCGCCGTCCTGCTGCTCGACGGGACGGTGTCCGCCGCCGGGTGCGTCGCCGCGGTGCTCGGTCTGGCGGGGGTCGCGGCGAGCACCACCGTCTTCGGCGCCCTGCTGACGGCGTCGGCGCGCGGGGCAGGGTTGCTCGCCGCGCTGGTCCTCCCCGCCGGGCTCCCCGCGCTCCTGGCGGGGACGCAGGCCGGACTCGCCGCGGAGCCCCTCCCGTGGCTCGCCCTGCTCGTCGCCTACGACCTGGTCGCCGGCGCGACCGCCTGGGCCGTCTTCCCCTTCCTCCTCGAGGAGTGAGAGGCTGGCCGTCGTCCCCGCCGACCCAGCCGTTCCCGGGCCCGCCCGATCGGGAGCCGCTCGACAGGAGGAGCGCGCGTGCGCAGGACCACGGTGCCCGGCGACGGGCTCCTCTCCGCGGCCGCCGGCGGGACCACCGTGGCCGCCCTGGTCCTGGCGCTGGTCGTGGCCCCCGAGGACGCCGTCCAGGGCCCTGCCCAGCGGCTGATGTACGTGCACGTCCCCGCGGCCTGGGTCGCCTACCTGGCGTTCGCGACCGTCCTGGTCTGCAGCACCGCCTACCTGGTGCGCCGTGAGCTCCGCTGGGACCGGTACGCCCAGGCCGCCGCCGAGCTGGGGGTGGGGCTGACGGCGCTGGCGATCGCGCTCGGCATGCTCTGGGGCCGCCCGGTCTGGGGGGTCTGGTGGACGTGGGACGCCCGGCTCGTGACGACGGCGGTGCTGCTGCTGGTCTACGTGGCCTACCTGGGCGTGCGCCGCATGGCCGACGACCCGCACGTCGCCGCCCGCCGGTCCGCGGCCATCGGCGTCGTCGCCTTCCTCAACGTGCCCGTGGTGCACTTCTCCGTGGTGTGGTGGCGCACGCTGCACCAGCCGCCCACCGTGCTCGGCCCCGACGGCAGCCCGCCGATCGACCCGACGATGGCCTGGGCGCTGGCGGCCGGTGTCGCGGCCTTCACCCTGCTGGCGGTCCTGGTGGTACGCCGCCGGGTGGCGGGGTTGCGGGCGGGTGCCTCCGAGCCGGCGGCCGAGCCGGCCGGCGGGTCCGCCCCGGTGATCACCGTCGTCCCCGGGGGGCGGCGGTGACCGGCGAGCTGGCGGTGGTCCTCGGCTTCCTGCTGACCGTGCTCGTCTGGGCGGGGTACCTGTGGGCCACCCGCCCCGGGCGGGAGCGCCGGTGACCCGGCCGGCGGCGCGGCGGCGCGCCCTCTCGGTGCGGCTCCTCGTCGTGGTCGGGGCCGTGGCCGGCGCGCTGGCCCTGCTGGGGGTGAGCGGCCTCGCCGACACGCTCGTCTACTACCGCACGCCGGCCGAGGTGCTCGCGGAGCCGCCGCCGGAGGACGAGCGGCTGCGCCTGGGCGGCCTGGTGCAGGTGGGCAGCCTCGAGCGCGTCGGCGCGGAGGCCCGCTTCACGGTGACCGACGGCGTCGGCACCCTCCCCGTCGTGTACACCGGCGCCCTGCCGGCCGTCTTCGCCGAAGGGCAGGGCGCCGTGGTGGAGGGCTGGCTGCGGGGGGACGGCGTCTTCGTCGGCGACGTCGTCCTCGTCAAGCACTCCAACGAGTACCGGCCCGCCGGGGAGGCCGGGTGACGGCGCTGCTCGGGACCGCCTCGCTGGCCTCCGGGCTCGTCCTCGCGGCCACGTCCGTCGCGGCCTGGGTGGGCGTCGCCTCCGGCCGCGCGTCGGCCGGCTCCGCGCGGCGGCTGACCTACGCCGTGCTCGGCGCGGCACTGGCGGCCGCGGCGGTGCTCGAGTGGGCGCTGCTGACGCACGACTTCGGCGTGCGGTACGTGGCCGAGAACGGCGGCCGCGCCGTCCCGCTGTACTACACGGTGACCAGCCTGTGGTCGGCGCTGGAGGGGTCGCTGCTGCTCTGGCTGGTCGTGCTCGCCGGTTACGCCGCCGCCGTCGCGCGCCGCCCGGACGCCCGGGCCGCCCGTCACCACCCCTGGGTGCTCGTGACGCTCTCGGTGGTCGCCGTCTTCTTCTTCGCGCTGGCGCTCTTCGGGGGCAACGCGTTCGAGCGGGTGTCCCCGGCGCCGGCCGACGGCCCGGGCCCCAACCCGCTGCTGCAGGACAACCCGCTGATGGGGGCGCACCCCCCGCTGCTGTACCTGGGCTACGTCGGGCTCGCGGTGCCCTTCTCCTACGCGGTCGCGGCGCTGGTCACCGGCGACACCGGGCGCGGCTGGCTGCTGGCCGTCCGCCGCTGGACGCTGGTGGCCTGGACCTTCCTGACCCTGGGCATCGTCCTGGGCGCGTGGTGGTCCTACGCGGTGCTGGGCTGGGGCGGCTACTGGGCGTGGGACCCGGTGGAGAACGCCTCCCTGCTGCCCTGGCTGACCGCCACGGCGCTGCTGCACTCGGCGATGGTGCAGGAGCGCCGGGCCACCCTCCGCGTGTGGAACGTCTGCCTGGCGGTGGCCGGCTTCGTGCTCGTGCTGGTCGGCACGTTCCTCACCCGCAGCGGGATCGTGGACAGCGTGCACGCCTTCAGCCGGTCGTCCCTGGGCGCGCTGCTCCTGGGGTTCATCGGCGTCGTCCTGGTCACCGTCGCGGTGCTGCTCGTGTGGCGCGCCGACCGGCTCGGGCCCGACGGGACCCTGCACGCCCGGCTCTCCCGGGAGACGGTGTTCCTGGGCAACAACGTCCTGCTGGTCGGGCTGGCCTTCACGGTGCTCCTGGGCACGCTGTTCCCGGTGTTCGCCCAGCTCGCCGACGGCAGCCAGGTCTCGGTCGGCCCGCCGTACTTCAACCAGATGGCGGTGCCGGTCGCGCTCGTCGTCCTGCTCCTCATGGCCCTCGGGCCGCTGGTGTCGTGGGGCGGTGACTCGGTGCCGGCGCTCGCGCGGCGGGCGGCGGGCCCGGTCGCCGTCTCCGTCTCGTCCGTGGCGCTGCTCGTCGTGCTCGGCGTCCACGGGGCCGCGGCGCTGACCTCCTTCGGCCTGGCCGCCCTGGTGCTCACCACCTCGGTCCAGCTGGTGGCCCAGGGCGCCCGCGTCGCGCGACGGACCACCGGCCGGTCGTGGCCGGGCTCCCTCCTGGAGGCCGTGCGCCGCCGGCGGCGGCTGCACGGCGGGCTGGTCGTGCACGTCGGGGTGGCGCTGGCCGCGGTCGCCGTCGCGGCGTCCTCGTCCTTCGCGACCGCCACGGAGCAGCGTGTCGACGTGGGGGAGGCCGTGGCGGCGGCCGGGTGGACGGCGCGGCTGGAGTCGGTCGGGCGCGAGCGCACCGCGCAGGAGATGCGCGTGGTCGCCCGGGTGGCGCTGGCCGAGGACGGGACGGCCCGCGGCACGGCCGAGCCGGAGCTGCGGACCTTCCCGGCGCACTCGATCACCGTGGCCTCGCCGGCGGTCCGCTCCACGCCCGCCGGCGACGTCTACCTGACCGTCACCGAGGTCGATCCCGACGGCGGGTGGGCACTCCTGCGCATCGCGGTGAACCCGCTGGTCTCCTGGCTCTGGATCGCCGGCGCGGTGATGGCCCTCGGGGCCGTGATCGCCGGGTGGCCCGCCCGCCGGGCCCGGCGCGACCGCGCACCGTCGGAGGCCCCCGTGCCGAGCCTGCCGTCGGGTGAGCGGTGAGCGGCCGGCGGCGGTGGCTGCTGCTGGTCCCCGCCCTGCTGGTGGGCCTGGCGCTGCTGGTCCCGCTGGCCCTCGCGCTCGACCGCCCCCGGGGGGCGTCGGCCACGGCGATGGTCGGCGGCCCCGCCCCGGCGTTGTCGGGCGCCACGCTCGACGGCGGGCACCTCGACCTCGCGGAGCTGCGCGGCTCGGTCGTGCTCGTGAACGTGTGGGCGTCCTGGTGCGCCCCCTGCCGGGAGGAGATGCCCCTGCTGGTCGAGACGGCGCGGCAGTGGGGGCCGGAGGGCCTCCGGCTCGTCGGGATCGACGTGAACGACGACGGAGCCGCCGCGCGGGAGTTCCTCGCCGGTGTCGGGGGGACCTCCTTCCCGAGCGTGGCCGACCCGGACGGCCGGCTGGCGGTCGAGTGGGGGACGACGGGCGTGCCCGAGACCTTCGTGGTCGACCGCGACGGCACGGTCGTCGCGCGGCGGGTGGGCCCGGTCTCGCCCGAGTGGCTGGCGGAGGAAGTGCTGCCGCGGCTGGAGGAGGGGTGAGCGGCCGGCTGCGGGTCCTGGCCGTGGTGCTGGCCGCCCTCGCCCTTGTCGCCGCCCTGTGGTGGCGCCAGGAGCCGGCGGGGCGCGCCGACCCGGCGGCGACCGCGCGCGAGGTCGCGGCCGGGCTGCGCTGCCCCACCTGCGCCGGTGAGTCGGCGGCGGACTCGGCGGCGCCGGCGGCCCGCGGGATGCGCGCGGTCATCGCCGAGCAGGTGGCGGCCGGCCGGAGCCCCGAGGAGATCCGCGCGCACTTCGCGGCCCGCTACGGCGAGTGGATCCTGCTCGACCCGCCGCGGGAGGGGGTGGGCTGGGCGCTGGTCGTGCTTCCCGGGGCGGCCCTGCTCGGCGGGGCGGTCGCGGTCGGCGTCCTGGTCTCCCGCCGCCGGCCGGCCGGCCGGCCGGTGCTGACCGACGCGGAGCGGAGTGCGGCCGAGGCCGCGGAGACGGCGGCCCTGGCCCGCCGGGACCGGCTGACCGGCTCCGGTGACGACGAGCGGCTGGAGGCGGCCCTGCAGCTGCTCGACGACGTCCGGTCCGGGCCGCGGGGTGCGCATGCCCGCACCGCCGAGGACGAGCTGCTGGCGGAGGTGCTGCGGCTGGCCTCGCCCGGGCCCGAGCGGGCGCGTACCGCGGCCGCGGAGGACGACGCGGCGCCCGTCCCGGCGCCGGATCGGCGGGCGTGGCTGCCGCGCCCCGCGGTCCTCGTCCCGGTGGTCGCCGTCGCGGCGGTGGCAGCGGTCGCCGTGGTCGCCGTCCCGCGGGTGCTCGCACCCGCCGCCGCCGGGCCGCAGCAGGCAGCCGTGCCGTCCGCCCAGGAGGGCGCGGTCGCCGCCGACCTCGCCGACGAGCTGCTCCGGCAGGCGCGGGCGCTGGACGACGCGGGCCGGTTCGCCGAGGCGGCGACCGCGTACCGGGCGGTGCTCGAGGAGCGCCCGCAGGACCTCGCGGTGGTGCTGTCGCTGGCGTTCGCGCTCCTCCGCGACGAGCGGCCGGACGAGGCCGTCCCCTTGGTGCGGACCGTCCTGGCCGCGGCGCCCGAGCACCCGGAGGCGCTCCTGATGCTCGGGTCCGCCGAGCACGCCCTCGGGGATCCGGCGGCGGGCCCCACCCTGCGGCGCTTCCTGGAGCTGGCCCCCGAGCACCCGGCCGCCGACGCCGTGCGGGAACTGCTGGGGGAGCCGTGACCGCGCGCCCCGCACGAGCCCTGCTCCCGCTCGTGCTCCTGGCCGCCGTCACCGGGTGCACGGCCGACGCCCCGCCGGCGGCACCGGGTCCACCGGGGGCCGAGCAGCGGGTCGGGCTGACCGAGTGGGACGTCCTCACCGAGGGCCGCCCGCTGGCCGCGGGGGAGATCCGGCTCGTCGTGACCAACACCGGCGCCGCGCCGCACGACCTCGCCGTCCGCGTCGACGGCGACGAGCGGGCCGTCACCCCGGTGCTCGACCCCGGTGAGGCGCACGAGCTGACCTTCGCGGTGTCGGCCGACGACCGCGTCGAGCTCTGGTGCACGGTGACCGGGCACCACGCCGCAGGTATGCACACGGTCGTCGACGTCGTCGACACCGAGGGCGCGCGGTGAGCGGCGTCCCGCTCCCGGCGAGCACGCTCGCCCACCCGCTGGGCGGGGACGGCGGCTGGTCCTGGGCGACGATCGCGGTGCTGGGCCTGGCCGCCCTCGGCTACGCGTGCCTGCTCGCCTGGTCCGCCCCCCGCCGCCGCTCCCCGTGGGCGGTCGCCGGCCCGGGTGCCGCCTGGTTGCTCGGGCTGGCCGCGCTCGGTGCCGCCCTGGCGTCACCGCTGGAGCAGCTCGCCGAGGACTCCCTCGCCGCGCACATGGTGCAGCACCTGCTGCTGACCATCGTGGCCGCGCCGCTGCTGGTGCTCGCCGACCCGGTCCCGCGCGTGCTCGCGGCGCTGCCGCCCCCGGCGCGCGAGGTCGTCGCGGCACCGTGGGCGGCGGTGGTCCGGTGGGCGCGCCGCCCGGCCGTGGTGCTCGGCGTTGCTGGTGGCTACCTCACCGTGGTCCTGCTGTGGCACCTGCCCGGGGCCTACGAGGCGGCCGTCCGCTCGGAGGTCCTCCACGTCGCCGAGCACCTGACGTTCCTCACCGCGGCCGCCGTCTTCTGGTGGTGCGTGCTCCGGGTGCCGCGCCGGCGGCTCGGCCAGCTGGTGGCCGGGCTGGTCGCCGTCCTGGTGCCGGCGTTCGGCGAGGCGGTGCTCGGCGGGGTCATGATGCTCTCGTCCACCCCCTGGTACGGGGTGTACGTGGGGACGGCGGCCGAGCACGGCTTCGACCCCGTCGCCGACCAGCAGGTCGCCGGCGCCGTCCTGTGGGCCGCCGGCACGCCGGTCTACCTGCTGGCCGCCGTCCTGCTGCTGCTGCGCCTGCTCCGCTCCGCACCGGAGGAGGACGCGCCGCCGGTCCCGCCCGTGCCCGACCGGTCCCGGCCGGCCCTGGACGCCGCGGGCCGCTGAGGCGCCCCGGAGGCTCAGCCGGCCGGGGGGCGCTCGGTGGCCGTGGCGGCGCGGAGGTCCTCGCGGAGACTGTCCACCACCTCGTCGGGGACGAGCGGCCACGCCCGGCGGAGCTCCGCCAGGGCGCCGGCGGTCAGCGCGCCGGCGCCACCGGCGAGCAGCCCGGTCGTCAGCGCGGCGGAGGTCGTGGGGCTGACGGTCCGGTCCAGGAGGCGCAGCAGCAGGGCGGCCGAGCTGCCGACGGCCATCGCCCCGAGGACGCCGGCGGCCCCGAGGAGCGCGCCGGCGCGGCCGGCCTGCCGCGCCTTCCCCGCGAGTTCGGCCTGGGCGTGCTGCAGCTCCTGCCGGACGAGGGTCGAGAGTTCGGCGCTCAGGGACTGGAGCAGATCGCTGGTGGAGGTGTTCCGGTTCGGCTCGCTCATGGGGTGCTCCTCGCGCTCGGGCGGGTGGACCGGTGCGGCACCACGTCCGCTACCCGGCGTCCCCGGGCCCCGAACCCGGGGCACCGAGCCGGGCCGTCAGGCCGCGGGCGGTCGCAGCGGCGGGGCCGTCCGCACCCCGAAGACCTCCCGCAGCGCGACGCGGGCCGCGTTGTCCCCGCACATGCCGTGCACGGCGGGCCCGGGCGGGGTGGCCGCCGACGCGAGGTAGGTGCCGGGGACCGGGGTCCGGTAGGGGTTCCAGCGGGGCACGGGGCGGGCGAGCATCTGCCACAGGGACGCCAGCCCGTTGGAGATGTCGCCGCCGACGTCGTTGGGGTTGTGCGCCTCCAGCTCCCGCGGGCTCGTGGTGTGCCGGTCGAGGACCGTGTCCCGGAAGCCGGGGGCGAAGCGTTCGACCTGCGCCTCGATGCGCTCGGTCATGTCGACCTCCGAGCCCGGGGGCACGTGCACGTAGGCCCACAGCACGTGCCTGCCGGCGGGCGCGCGCGTCGGGTCGACGACGGTGGGCTGGGCGGCCAGCACGAACGGTCGCTCCACGTGCCGCCCCTCGGCCGGCGCCGACTCGGCGGCGACCGTCTCCTCGAGGGTGCCCGCCAGGTGCACGGTGCCGGCGCGCCGGACGTCGGGGTCGGTCCAGGGCACCGGCTCCGACAGCGCCCAGTCCACCTTGAACACCCCGGGGCCGCCGCGGTACCTGCCGACCCACCGCCGGTAGCCCTCGTGCACGCGGTCACCGGCCATGCGGACGAACGCCGACGGCGTGGTGTCGAGCAGGACGGCGGGCACGCCGTCGAACTCCCGCAGGTCGGTCACCTCGTGCCCGGTGACCAGCTCGCCTCCCTGCTCCTCCAGCGCGTTCACCATGGCGTCGGCGAGGCGCTGCGAGCCGCCCTCCACCAGCGGCCAGCCCCGGTGGTGGGCGAGCATGCCCAGCAGCAGCCCGAGCCCCCCGGTGATCATCCGGTCGAGCTCCAGCATCCCGTGGGCCGCGGCGCCGGCGAGCAGGGCCCGTGGCTCGTCCGTGCGGAACCAGAGCCGCGTGAGCCGGCCGATGTCCGGCAGCCCGTTGGCGGCGAACCAGGCCAGTGCCGGGATGCCCTGGGTGGGCACCCGGCGGAAGGCGCTGCCGAGGACGTAGTCGACGACGTCGTCCGCGTGCTCGACCAGGGGCTCCAGGAGGCGGCGGTAGGCGGGGCCGTCCGGTCCGAGACCCGCGGCGGTCTCCTGCAGCGACGGGTGGGCGACCGCGGCGCGCCCCCCGTCAAACGGGTGCGCGTAGGGGATCTCCGGCGAGAGCAGCCGCACCCCCCGGGCGGCGAGGTCGAACTCCCGGAAGAAGGGCGCCGCGGCGGCCATCGGGTGCACCGACGCGCACACGTCGTGGGCGAAGCCCGGCCGGGTCAGCTCGGCCGTGCGGAGCCCGCCACCGGGCCGCGGGTTCCGCTCGACGACCTGCACGCGGAGACCGGCGGCGGCCAGCCGCAGCGCCGCCGCCAGCCCGTTGGGCCCCGAACCGACGACGACGGCATCCGGCTTCCCGCTCACCGACCCCATGCTGGGGGAGGGCCCCGCCACCGGCCAGCCGGCGACGGCGGGAGGGCGCGCGGACGTGCAGGTCCACGGGCCGGTGGCTAGGGTCGGGAGCGGCAGCCGAACGGGCCGAGGTGTGCGACCGGAGACCGTGCCTGCACACCCCGGCACCCCGTCCGCCTCCGGCCGGACGGGCCCTGCAGGAGGTGCTCGTGAAGACCTGGCTCGACGCGTGGCCGGTGGTCCGGCAGCTCACCGGCGATGACCCCCTCGGTCGCGGGGACGCCGTGCGCAGCAGGCGGACCGACGCCCTCACCCCTCGCACGGCCACCGCGGACCGGGTCGTGCAGAGCGTCTGCCCCTACTGCGCGGTGGGCTGCAGCCAGCGGGTGTTCGTGGAGGACGAGAAGGTCACCCAGATCGAGGGCGACCCCGACTCGCCGATCAGCCGCGGCCGGCTCTGCCCCAAGGGCGCGGCCAGCAAGAGCCTGGTCACCAGCCCCACCCGCCAGACCACGGTCCGGTACCGCCGGCCGCACGCGACGGAGTGGGAGGATCTCGACCTCGACACGGCGATGGACATGATCGCCGACCGGGTGATCCGCACCCGCCGCGAGACCTGGCAGGACGAGGTCGACGGCAAGCGGGTCAACCGGACCATGGGGATAGCGAGCCTCGGAGGGGCGACCCTCGACAACGAGGAGAACTACCTCATGAAGAAGCTCTACACCGCGCTGGGCGCGGTGCAGGTCGAGAACCAGGCGCGCATATAGCACTCCTCCACGGTCCCCGGTCTGGGGACCACGTTCGGTCGCGGCGGGGCGACGATGCCGCAGCAGGACCTGGCCAACTCCGACTGCATCGTCATCCAGGGCTCCAACATGGCCGAGGCCCACCCGGTGGGCTTCCAGTGGGTGATGGAGGCCAAGGCGCGCGGCGCGACGGTCATCCACGTCGACCCGCGGTTCACCCGCACCAGCGCGCTGGCCGACCTGCACGTCCCCCTCCGGGCGGGCAGCGACATCGCCTTCCTCGGCGGGTTGATCAACCACGTCCTGCAGAACGGCCTGGAGTTCCGCGAGTACGTCGCCGCCTACACCAACGCGGCGGCCATCCTGCGGGAGGACTTCCAGGACACCGAGGACCTCGACGGGCTGTTCTCCGGCTACGACGCGGAGAACGGGCAGTACGACGAGACGACGTGGCAGTACGAGGGCACGTCCGTGACCGCTGCCGCGGGGCAGCGGCAGGCACCCAAGCCGGGGGCGTCGGGCGCGTCGGGCGGCGGGCAGGCCGACGCGCCGGACGCCGAGGAGCACTCCGAGGGCGGCTCGGAGCAGGCGGGGAGCGGCGGGATCCCCGTGGGCGGGAAGCCCCGCCGGGACGAGACCCTGCAGCACCCGAGGTGCGTCTTCCAGGTGCTCAAGCGCCACTACGCGCGCTACACCCCGGAGCTGGTCCACGAGGTGTGCGGCATCGAGCCGGCCGTCTTCCTGAAGGTCGCCGACGCGCTCACCAGCAACTCCGGGCGGGAGCGCACCAGCGCCTTCGTCTACTCGGTGGGCTGGACGCAGCACACCGTCGGCGTCCAGTACATCCGCGCGGCCGGCGTGCTGCAGGCGCTGCTGGGCAACATGGGCCGCCCGGGTGGCGGCATCCTGGCGCTGCGCGGGCACGCGAGCATCCAGGGGTCCACCGACATCCCCACCCTCTACAACATCCTCCCGGGCTACATCCCCATGCCCCACGCCCGCGAGGACCGCGACCTCGACGACTTCGTCGCGGAGGCCTCGGGCTCCGTCGGCTACTGGGGCAACATGCGGACGTACACGGTCAGCCTGCTGAAAGCCTGGTGGGGCGACGCCGCGCAGCCGGAGAACGACTTCTGCTTCGACCACCTGCCCCGGCTGACCGGCGACCACAGCAACTACACGACGATCGCCGAGCAGATCCAGGGCAGCGTGCCCGGCTACTTCCTGGTCGGGGAGAACCCCGTGGTCGGCAACGCCAACGGCAAGATGTCCCGTCTCGGCCTGGCCAACCTCGAGTGGCTCGTCGTCCGCGACCTGCAGATGATCGAGTCGGCGACGTTCTGGCAGAACGGCCCGGAGATCGAGACCGGTGAGCTGGTCACCGAGCAGATCCCGACCGAGGTCTTCTTCCTGCCCGCGGCGGCGCACGTGGAGAAGGACGGCTCGTTCACCAACACCCAGCGGCTGCTGCAGTGGCACTCCCAGGCCGTGGAGCCGCCGGGGGACTGCCGCAGCGACCTGTGGTTCTACTTCCACCTCGGCCGGATCATCCGCGAGAAGCTGGCCGGCTCCACCGACCCCCGGGACCGGCCGATCCTCGAGCTCACCTGGGACTACCCGACCCACGGACCGCTGGACGAGCCCAGCGCGCACGCGGTGCTCCGGGAGATCAGCGGCACCGGGCCGGACGGCACGGCGGTCTCCGGGTACACCGAGCTCGCGGACGACGGGTCGACCAGGTGCGGCTGCTGGATCTACTCCGGCGTCTTCGCCGACGAGGTGAACCAGGCCAACCGCAAGAAGCCGCACACGGAGCAGGACCTGGTGGCGCCGGAGTGGGGCTGGGCGTGGCCGATGAACCGCCGCGTGCTCTACAACCGCGCCTCCGCCGACCCCGAGGGCCGGCCCTGGAGCGAGCGCAAGAAGTACGTCTACTGGGACGAGGATGCGCAGGAGTGGACCGGCCCCGACGTCCCGGACTTCCAGGCCACCAAGCGGCCCGACTTCGTACCCGACGAGGGCGCCACGGCCGAGGACGCGCTGGCCGGCACCGACCCGTTCATCATGCAGGGCGACGGGAAGGCGTGGCTCTTCGTGCCGGCCGGGCTGGCCGACGGGCCGATGCCGACCCACTACGAGCCGGCCGAGTCGCCGGTGCCCAACCCCTTGTACGAGCAGCAGGCCAACCCGGCCCGCAAGGAGCTGCGGGGTGCCTGGAACCGCGCCAACCCGGCGCTGGACGAGACCTTCCCGTTCGTCGTCACCACCTACCGGCTCACCGAGCACCACACGGCGGGCGGGATGAGCCGCACGCTGCCCTACCTCGCCGAGCTGCAGCCCGAGTTCTTCTGCGAGGTCAGCCCCCAGCTGGCCGCGGAGCGCGGCCTCGAGCACATGGGGTGGGCGACGCTGGTGAGCGCGCGCAACGCCATCGAGGCGCGGGTGCTGGTCACCGAGCGGATGCGCCCGTTGCGGGTCGCCGGCCGCGAGGTCCACCAGATCGGGATCCCGTACCACTGGGGCCAGAACGGCATCACGACCGGCGACTCCGCCAACGAGCTGCTCGGTGTGGTGATGGACCCCAACGTGCACATCCAGGAGTCCAAGGTGGCCACCTGCGACATCCGGCCCGGTCGCCGGCCCCGCGGCCCCGCGCTGGTCGAGTTCGTCGAGGAGCACCGCCGCCGGGCCGGGGTGGCGAGCGGACGGCTCGGCCCCAACGGGCGGGCCCCGATCGAGGAGCGGTCATGACGACGATCAGCTCGGCCAGCACCGCGTTCTCCGGCGACGACCCGCACAACCGGCTCTTCGGGCCGGTGCCGGACGTCGCCGGCGAGCGCGGCTACGGCTCTGGTGACGGGGCCGACGACCACCCGCCGCGGGTCGGCTTCTTCACCGACACGTCGGTGTGCATCGGCTGCAAGGCCTGCGAGGTGGCGTGCAAGGAGTGGAACACGCTCCCGATGGACGACGCGGAGGGCAACCGCGCCGAGCTCGGGCTGACCGGGGCGTCGTACGACAACACCGGCATGCTGGGCGCCAACAGCTGGCGGCACGTCGCCTTCGTCGAGCAGAGCCGTGCGGTCGACCTCCCGATGCCGACGGTGGGGGCGCCGGGGACGGCCGGCGGTCAGCGGCCGCTGGAGGACCCACCCGTCGTCCACTCGCGGGTGCCCGCCTCGGCGACCACGGCCGAGCAGAGCGCACCGCAGCAGACGCCGTCGGCGGACCGGGAGATCCGGTGGCTGATGAGCTCCGACGTCTGCAAGCACTGCACCCACGCCGCCTGCCTGGACGTCTGCCCCACCGGCTCGCTGTTCCGCACCGAGTTCGGCACCGTGGTGGTGCAGGAGGACATCTGCAACGGCTGCGGCTACTGCGTGCCTGCCTGCCCCTACGGCGTCATCGACCAGCGGCAGGACGACGGCCGGGTGTTCAAGTGCACCCTCTGCTACGACCGGCTGACCGACGGCCTGCAGCCCGCGTGCGCCAGCGCCTGCCCGACCGAGTCGATCCAGTTCGGCGACCTCGACCAGCTCCGGGCCCGTGCCGACGCGCGGCTGGCGGCGCTCCAGGACAAGGGCGTCGAGGGTGCCCGGCTGTACGGGCACGACGACGCCGACGGGGTCGGGGGAGCGGGCGCCTTCTTCCTGCTCCTCGACGAGCCCGAGGTCTACGGGCTGCCACCGGATCCGGTGGTGACCACGCGCGACCTGCCGTCCATGTGGCGGCACGTCGCCGCGGGCGCGGCGATGGTCGTGGGACTGGTGGCCTCGGCCTTCGCGGGGCGACGCCGGTGACCGCGGCCGAGGGCGTCCCGGGGGAGGGCTGGCGCCGGGCGGACGGCCCACCGGCGCAGGACCGGGAGCGGCGGCGCCGTGCGGGCGGCCGCCCGCCGCGGCCCGGCGAGTCCGTGGTGGGGGAAGCGGAGTTCACCTCCTACTACGGGCGACCGGTGATCAAGCCGCCGGTGTGGAAGACCCCGGACGTGCCGCTGTACCTCTTCCTCGGTGGGGCGGCGGGGACCTCGGCCCTGCTGGGGACGATGGCCGAGCTGACCGGCCGGCCGGCCCTCTCGCGGGCCGCGCACCTGACCGCAGGCGGTGCGGCGCTCACCTCGGTGGGTTACCTGATCCACGACCTGGGGCGACCCGCGCGCTTCCTCAACATGCTGCGGGTCTTCAAGCCGACCTCGCCGCTGTCGGTGGGCTCCTGGGTGCTGGCGCCGTTCAGCGCGCTCGCCACAGCCACGGCCGGCGCGCACCTGCTGGACCGCTTCCCGCGTCTGCGGCTGCTCACCGGGGTGGGCGCGGCGGTGCTCGGCGGGCCGATGACGACCTACACCGCGGCGCTGCTCGCCGACACCGCGGTGCCCTCCTGGCACGAGGCGCACCGGGAGCTGCCGTTCGCGTTCGCCGGCTCGGCGATGGCTGCGGGCGGCGGGATCGCCGCCGCCCTCACCCCCGCGGAGGAGTCCGGGCCGGCCCGGCAGGTGGCCGTGACGGGGGCGGTGATCGAGCTGGCGGCGATGCACCGGGTGGAGCACGGGCACGGCGTGGTGAGCGAGCCGTACCGCACCGGCCGCGCGGGGCGGCTGCTGGAGGTCGCGCGCGCCTGCACGGTGACCGGGACGGCGCTGACGCTGGCCGCCGGCCGACGGCGGGTGCCGGCGGTGCTCGGTGGGGCACTCCTGGCGGCCGGCTCGGCGCTCACCCGGTTCGGCGTCTTCGACGCCGGCATGGCCAGCGCGAAGGACCCCCGGTACACCGTCGAGCCCCAGCGGGCGCGCGCGGCCGCCCGGGACGCCGCGGCCGCCGACGCCGGGTCCTGAGCGGCGCGGTCGCCCCCGGGGACGGCCGCCGGCCTACCCCATCCCGGTGGGGTGCCCGTCGGGCTCCTCGGCCGGGTGGGTGCCGCTGAGGTGGCGCGCGGCGTTGACCAGCCCGACGTGGCTGAACGCCTGCGGGGTGTTGCCCATGTGGCGGCCGCACGCGGTGTCGTACTCCTCGCTGAGCAGGCCCACGTCGTTGCGCAGCCCCAGCAGGCGCTCGAACAGCTGCTCGGCCTCCGCGCGGCGACCGATCCCGGCAAGGGCGTCGACGAGCCAGAAGCTGCAGGCGAGGAAGGTGCTCTCCGCGCCAGGCAGGCCGTCCACCCCGCCGTCGGTGCCGGTCCGGTAGCGCAGCAGGAGACCGTCCTCGGACAGTTCCCGCTGCACGGCCTCCACCGTGCCGACGACGCGGGGGTCACCCCAGTCCAGGAAACCGAACCGCGGGATGAGCAGCAGGGCCGCGTCGAGCCCGCGCGAGCCGTAGAACTGGGTGAACGTCCCCCGCTCGGCGTCGTACCCCCGGGCGCAGACGTCGGCGTGGATCTCCGCCCGGAGGGCCCGCCAGCGGTCCAGCGGCCCGTCGAGCCCGAGGTCCTGCACCGCGTGGACGGCCCGGTCGACACCTGCCCAGGCCATGACCTTGCTGTGCACGAAGTGGCGAGGCCGCCCCCGGACCTCCCAGAGGCTGTGGTCGGGCTCGTCCCAGTGGGACTCCAGGAAGTCCATCAGCCCGCGCTGCAGCGCCCAGGCGTCCTCCGTGCTGGGCAGCCCGGCCAACCGGCCGAGGTGCAGCCCGACGAGGACCTCCCCCCAGACGTCCAGCTGGAACTGGCCCGCGGCGGCGTTCCCGACGCGGACCGGCCGGGAGCCCTCGTACCCGGCCAGCCAGGTCAGCTCCTGCTCGGGCAGCCTCCGGGTGCCGTCCAGGGAGTACATGATGCGGAGTTCGGCGGGGTCGCCGGCCACGGCCCGCAGCAGCCAGTCGCGCCACGCCCTGGCCTCGGCGACGTACCCGCAGCCGAGGAGCGCCTGCAGCGTGAAGGTCGCGTCCCGGAGCCAGGTGAAGCGGTAGTCCCAGTTCCGCACGCCCCCGAGCTCCTCGGGCAGCGACGTGGTGGCCGCGGCCACGATGCCGCCGCTCGGTGCGTAGGTCAGCGCCTTGAGGGTGACCAGTGAACGGCGGACGGCCTCCCCCCAGCGGCCGGTGTAGTTCGAGCGGGCGACCCAGTCGGCCCAGAAGGCCTCGGTGTCGGCCAGGGCCCGGTCGGCCGCGACCGGACGGGGGCGCGGCCGGTACGAGGGGCCGTGGCTCAGGACGAACGGCACCCGGTCCCCGCCGGCGACCTCGAACTCGGCGATCGCCGTCCCGCCCCGCCGTTCCTGCGCGATCGGTGTCCGCAGCCACACCGCATCGGGCCCGGCGATCGCCACCAGGTCGCCGTCGTCGTCCTCGTGAACCCAGGGCCGCACGTGCCCGTAGTCGAACCGGGGGCGCAGCTCCGACCGCATGCGGACCCGGCCGGACCGCCCCTCGACGAGCCGGACGACCTCGGCCCCCTCGCCGCGGACAGGCATGAGGTCGACGACGCGGACCGTGCCCTCGGCGGTCTCCCACACGGTCTCCAGGATCAGCGAGTCACCGCGGTAGCGCCGGTGGGTGCACGGTGCCCCGTCGGCCGGGCCGAGCTGCCAGCGCCCCGCCCGCTCGTCGTCGAGCATCGCGGCGAAGCAGGCGGGTGAGTCGAACCGGGGCAGGCACAACCAGTCCATCGACCCGTCGCGGCCCACGAGCGCAGCGGTCTGCAGGTCACCGATGACCGCGTAGTCCTCGATCCGTGGCGCCATCGTCAGCGGGTACGGCGCCACGCGGCCAGCCCCGAGGCGACTGCCCCGGCGCCGAGCGCGGCCAGCGTGCCGTGGTGTCGGCCGGCCCAGATCTGCGGGTCCCAGGAGCGGGTCCGGTGGCGGAAGCTGCCCTGCGCCCCGAAGTCCCGCCCATCGCGCCCGTCGGCCGGCTCCCACAGGTTCACCGGGTCGTCGGGCGAGGCCTTCTCGCCCCGCTGCTGCCCGTCGTAGCCGTTGCGGGCCAGGTAGCGGTCCAGGAACTGCGGCCAGACCTTGTTGCCGAGGATCGTCCACACCGTCGGGTTGCCGACCCACCACGCGCGCCGCCGCGGGTGCTCGCTGGCGTGGACGATCGCCTCGGCCATCATGTCGACGGGGTAGATCGGCGGCACCGGCTGGGGACGCTCGGGAAGCTTGTTGAGCACCCAGTCGAACTGCGGGGTGTTGACGCCGGGCAGGTTCACCATCGTCACGTGCACGTTGCTGCCGTCGTGCCGGAGCTCGGTGAGCAGCGACTCGGTGAAGCCCTTGATGGCGTGCTTGGCGCCGCAGTAGACGCTCTGCAGGGGGATGCCGCGGTAGGCGAGCGCCGAGCCGGTCTGCACGATGACGCCGCGGTCGCGGGGCTTCATCCGCCGCAGCGCCGACATCGTCCCGTGCACGAAGCCCAGGTAGGTGACCTGGGTGACGCGCTCCCACTCGGCGGCGGTGATCTGCTCGAACGGCGCGAAGACCGTGCTGAACGCGACGTTGCACCAGACCTCGATCGGCCCGAGTTCGTGCTCGACCCGGCTCGCCGCGGCGTCCACGGCGGCCGCGTCGGCGACGTCGACCGGGATCACCAGCGGGGTCCCGCCGGCGGCCCGGACGTCCGCCGCGGCTCCGGCCAGGCCGGTCTCGCCCCGTGCCAGCAGGGCCACCCGGTCACCCCTCCGGGCGAAGGCGACCGCGGTGGCCCGGCCGATCCCACCGCTGGCCCCGGTCACGACGACGACCCGGCCGCCCCCGGCTGCTCCCGTTCCGCGCACGGCAGACACCTCCCGCGTTCGGCGCGGCGCGGGCCGGGCCCGGCCGCACGATGTCGGCGCAGCGCTCCGCGGCGCCGTCGGTCCCCCTCCGATGTGTTCGACGGGCTCCGGCGGCAAACCCCGTTCCGGGGGCTCGGAGGACCTCCGTCAGTCGCCGGCGGCCTCGTCGGGGGCGTGGTCGTTGCCGCCGAACACCCGGGCGGCGACCTCGCGCCGGGTCGCGGTCAGCCAGCTGTGCTGCCGGTTGGCCTGCTCCACCAGGCCGTCGAGCAGCTCCTTGTCCAGGCGCTCGTCGGCGTCGGCGACTTCCCGGAGGGTCTCGAAGCCGCTGCGCTTGGCCCGGACGGCGGAGGCGAGGAACTCGAACTCCACGAGGTCGCTGAGGGGGGACCGGGTGAGGACCCGGCCGTTGAGCTTCAGCCGGGACACCTTCTCGCCGAGCCACAGCGCGACCTGCTTGTGCCGCTGGACCGGCAGCCCGAGGGCCTCCATGATCCCGCGCAGCGCGGCCTTCTCCTCGTGGAGCTCGGTGAGCAGCTGTTCCAGCCTCGGCGCGTACTCGGTCCCCTCGTGCACGCCCAGCATCCGCCGGACCAGTTCGATGCCCCCGGTGGAGGCGGCCAGGTGGTCGTTGCAGTAGATCGCCAGCAGATCGAGGTTGTGCAGGCCGGCGGGGGGGTGGGACACGGGACCTCCAGGGACGAGCGGCTCCCCACAGTGTCGTCGCCGACGTGGTGCCGCGCGCGAGGTCGCCGCAGGCGGGCCGCGGAGGCGTGTATGGTGGTAGCTACCGACGCGGGGTGGAGCAGCTCGGTAGCTCGCTGGGCTCATAACCCAGAGGTCGCAGGTTCGAATCCTGTCCCCGCTACCACCACGAAGGCCCGGTCACCCTGGTGACCGGGCCTTCGCGCATCTGCCCGCGGCGGTCTCGCGGAGGTGTGTTGTGTGTCACCACGACTCTCTCTAACGTGCGAGGCACGAACGCCGCCCAGGGAGGACCGCTCGTGTCCGTCGACGCCGCACCAGCACCGGGAACCGCTCCGCAGCCGCGCAGGGTGGGCGCCGCCGACCTCGGCATCGACCTGTCCGACCGCGACTTCTGGTCGCGCCCGCCGACCGAGCGGCACGCCGTCTTCGACCGGCTCCGCGCCGAGCGGCCGTTCGCCTTCTTCGCCGAGCCGGAGATCCCGAACCTGGCCAGCGGCCCGGGCTACCACGCGATCACCCGCTACGCCGACCTCGAGGCGATCAGCTCCCAGCCCGCCGTCTTCTGCTCGGGCGAGGGGGCGGTGTCCATCCAGGACATCCCTGCCGACCTCAACGAGTTCTACGGCTCGCTGATCAGCATGGACGACCCGCGGCACGCCAAGATCCGCCGCATCGTGGCCAAGACGTTCACGCCCCGGATGCTGGAGCGGGTCGTCGACTCGGTGGCGGGCATCGTCGACGAGGTCCTGGCGCAGGTCCGGCGGAAGGCGGCCGCGGGCGACGGCACCTTCGACGTCGTCGCCGACCTCGCCGCACCCATCCCGCTGCGGGTCATCTGCGACATGATGGGCGTGCCCGAGCAGGACCGGGCGATGGTGCTGGCCAGGTCCAACGTCATCCTCTCCGGCGGCGACCCGGAGCTCGTGGAGGACGAGGACGACCCGCTCACCGGCGTCCTGATGGCCGGCATCGAGCTGGCCGCGCTCATGGAGCGGCTGGCCGCGGAACGGGTGGAGCAGCCCAGGGACGACCTCACGACGGCCCTGGTGACCACCGACGTCGACGGCGAGCGGCTGACCCACCAGGAGATCGCCTCGTTCTTCATCCTGCTGCTGGTGGCGGGCAACGAGACCACCCGCAACGCCATCTCGCAGGGGCTGCTGGCGCTGCAGGAGCACCCGGACCAGCGGGCCCGCTGGGTCGCCGACCCGGGCCTGACCCGCACCGCGGTCGAGGAGATCGTGCGCTGGACCAGCCCGATCACCTGGATGCGGCGCACCGCCACCCGCGACGGGGAGCTCAACGGCTACCGGTTCGCCGCGGGGGACAAGTTCCTCCTCTTCTACGCCGCCGCGAACCGCGACCCCGCGGTCTTCGCCGATCCGCACCGCTTCGACCTGGCACGCGACCCCAACCCGCACGTCGGGTTCGGGTCGAAGGGACCGCACTTCTGCCTGGGCGCGCACCTTGCCCGGCGGGAGCTGGCGGTCACCTTCGCCCGGGTCTTCGAGCAGCTGCCCGACCTCGAGGTCACCGGACCGCCCGCCCAGCTCCGGTCGTCGTTCGTCAACGGGCTCAAGCGGCTCCCGGCCCGGCTCACGGAGCGCCCGTGAGCCGCCTGGAGGCCGACCTGGAGCGCTGCGTGGGGGCCGGCGCCTGCGAGGCGCTGGCGCCGGACCTCTTCGAGGTGGGCGACGAGGGGACGGTGACGGTCCTGCGGCCGCACCCGGAGGGCAGTGAGCTGCGCGACGCCGAGGAGGCGGTGCGGCAGTGCCCGACCCGCGCCCTGCAGCTCGTGGCGGAACAGCCGGCTCCCGCCCGAGGTTGACCGCGGGCATGGAGACCACCGTCACCGACGTCCCCGAGTCCGACCGCTTCGAGATCCGCGACGGCGACCGCGTGCTGGGCCTGGCCGCCTACGAGCGCCGCGGCGACACCCTGGTGTTCACCCACACCGAGGTGGACCCGGACGCCGGGCAGTCCGGCCTGGGCAGCACGCTGGTCCGGGCCGCCCTCGACGAGGTGCGCTCACGCGGCGGGTCGGTGGTGCCGCGCTGCTCGTTCGTCGCCGGCTGGATCGAGCGGCACCCCGACTACGCCGACCTCGTCGCCGATCCGGAGCGCTGACGGCCCCGTCCCGAGGCTCGCCGCGAGCGGTGAGGAGGACGGGGTCCTCCTTCACAGGACCTTGGTGCCGTACATCTCCCCGAGCGGGTCGGCGATGAGCTCGATGCGGGCGCCGTCGGGGTCGCGGAAGTAGACCGACACCCCGCTGTGCACCTCGTGCTCGACGCCGGTCTCGGTGAGCCGGCCGACGAGCTCCTCCCAGCGCTGCGGGTCGACGCTGATCGCCATGTGGTGCAGGCCGCCCAGCACCTCCGCGTAGGGCCCGACGTCCAGGCCGGGGAAGTCGAAGAACGCCAGCAGGTTGCCGTTCCCGATGTCGAAGAAGAAGTGCGAGGACCCCGGGTAGTCGCGGTTCTCGATCAGCTCCGTCAGCGGGAAGCCGAGCACGTCCTGGTAGAAGCGCACGGTCCGCTCGACGTCGCTGCTGATGAGCGCCGTGTGGTGCAGGCCGCGGGCGGTGGAGGCCGGGCGGGATCCGGCCGGGCGCAGGTGTGCGGCGCGGATCCGGTCGCGCTCGGCCTCGAGGGCCGGTAGGTCGCGGTCGCGGTCGGTGGTGGTCACGGCGGCTCCTCGTGGGTCAGGGGTGACCGGCACAACCCCTCGGACCCGCTTCCCCTTCCCAGCGGGTGCCGGCCGGGCGCCCGGCTGCGAAGGTGGAGGTCGTGCGTGTTCTGGTGGCGGGTTGGTTCAGTTTCGACGAGGTGATCGCCACCGTCGGCGACGAGCTGGGAGCCGATGCCGTCACCGGTTGGCTGACCGAGCTCGGCGTCGACCACGACGTGGCCTGGGCGCCCTACCTGGAGCGGGGGGTGCACTGGCGGGACGTCGACCCGGCCGACTACACCCACCTGGTCTTCACGACCGGCCCCATCGGCGACCTGCCGCCCCTGCCGGAGCTCACCGCGGCGTTCGCGGGCGTCCGGCGCTGGGCGGTCAACGTCTCCGTCGTCGACGACTCGGCCGGCGAGATGTTCGACGCCGTCTGGGAACGCGACGCCGCGGGGGTGACCCGGCCGGACCTCGCGATCGAGGTCCCGGTGGCCGATGCCCCGGTGCTCGCGGTGGCGTTCGCCCCGGTGCAGGGGGAGTACGGCGAGCGCAGCCGGGCCGACCGGGTCCGCGGCGTGATCGAGGAGTGGCTCGCGGCCCGGGCCCTGCCGTGGTTCCCGATCGACACCGACCTGTACGACAAACCGCATCCCCGCCGCCCCGCCCAGGTGGAGGCCCTGCTGCGGCGGTGCGACGCCGTCGTCAGCATGCGGCTGCACGGCCTGGTCCTCGGGCTCAAGCACGACCGACCGGTCATCGCGTGCGACCCGATCGCCGGCGGTGCCAAGGTCACCGGCCAGGCGCGCGCGCTGGAGTGGCCGCTGGTGCTGGACGCCGAGGAGGTCACCGCCGAGGTCCTGGACGAGGCGCTGTCCCGCTGCCTGTCCGGCGAGCTCGCCGGAGCGGTGGCCCGGTCCCGGAGCCGTGGCGCCGCTGGGAGCGAGGACGCGCGGCGGTGGTTCACCGAGCGGCTGGGGCGCTGAGCGGCCGCTGCGCCAGGGCGAACCGCCGCTCCACCTCCGCCGGGACGGGCCGCCGCTGCCGCAGCGCAGCGGGCAGCCGGCGGGCCCAGCCGCGCAGCGCTGCCCGCGCCGCGGGATCCGACAGCGCCCGCCGCGCCAGCCGGCCCGTCGCGGCCAGCGCCACCGGCAGCGGGCGGCGCAGCCAGTCGACGAGCAGGTCGTTGCGGGTCTGCAGCGCCCACCGCTGCGGCGCGACGACCGGGGGACCGGCCGGGTCGTGCCAGGCGGCGACGTCGTCGGCGTAGCTCTGCTGCCAGCCCGTCGCCGCGAGGTCCAGCGCCAGCAGGTGCTCCTCGCCGCCGAAGAACAGCAGCGGCGAGAACCCGCCGACCGACAGGTACGCCTCCCGGCGGACGACCGTGGCGAAGGCCGGGTAGCTCAGCACGTCGGGCCCCGGGCTGCCGGGCGTCGTCCCCAGCACCGCGGCCCGGTGCTTGCGGGTGACCGCGTCGAGCGACCCGTCGGCGGCCATCCGCACGCGGCCGGCGATCAGGGCGACCCGGGGGTGGTCGTCGAGCAGGTCGGCGGCGCGGTCGAGGGCGCCCGGCTCCCACCAGGAGTCGTCGTCGGCGAAGGCGACGTAGGGGCTGCCGGCCCGCTGGACGCCGACGGTGCGGGCCACCGCCCCGCGGTTCTCCGGCAGCTCCACCACGGTCACGCCCGGGTGCCCGGCGCGCACGGCGGCCGCCGTGCCGTCGGAGGAGCCGTTGTCGACGACGACCACCGGGTGGGCGTCGCCGTCGAGGCGGGCGAGCGACCGGAGCAGGGAGCCCCGCCGGTTCCGGGTGGCGACGACGACGGTCAGGCGCGGGGAGGTCACCCGCTCCTCCGTACCGTGCCGGCGTCGTCCTCGAACGCCCCCGACGGCGTGGGCTGCGAGGGCGGCCACCGGTTGCCCCCGGGCCAGTCGGTCTGTGCCCCGCCGGCGTGGGCAGAGAGCGACCGCTCCGGAGGGGCCTCTGGGCTCCTCACCCCCGTCCGATGGCTCGCGCGCTGCGTGCGAGGGGGACGACCACGGGGTCCTCGCCATGCCGGGATAGCTTTGCCGGGAGCACCCGAGGAGGACCACCGTGATCGAACTCCGCACCCCAGGCGAGCTGGACGCGATGCGCGCCGCCGGCGCGGTCGTCGCCGACATGCACGCCGCGGTGCGGGCGATCGCGGCGCCGGGCGTGCGGCTGACCCAGCTCGACGCCGTGGCCCGCGACGTCCTGGCCGACGCCGGCGCCACCTCGCCCTTCCTGGGCTACGCACCGCTGTCCACCACCCCGCCGTTCCCCGGGGTGCTGTGCCTGTCGGTGAACGACGTCGCGCTGCACGGCATCCCGACCCCCGAGGTCCTCGAGGACGGCGACCTGCTCAGCGTGGACGCCGGTGCGGTGCTCGACGGCTGGGTCGGCGACGCCGCGATCACCTTCCCGGTGGGCACGCCGCGGCCCGAGGACCTCGCGCTGGTGGCCACGACCGAGCGGGCGCTGGAGGCCGGGATCGCGGCGGCCGTCGTCGGAAACCGCGTGGGCGACATCTCCGCCGCGATCGGCGCGGTCGGCCGGGCCGGCGGGTGCGGCATCAACACCGACCAGGGCGGGCACGGGGTGGGGCGCACCATGCACGAGGCGCCCTCGGTGCCCAACGAGGGCCGCGCCGGCCGGGGCGTGCCGCTGCGCGCGGGGCTGGTCATCGCGATCGAGCCCTGGTTCCTCGCCGGCGGCTCCGACGACTACACCGTGGACGCCGACGGCTGGACCCTGCGCAGCGCCGACGGCAGCCGGGCCGCGCACGTCGAGCACACGGTCGCGGTCACCGAGGACGGCCCCAGGATCCTCACCGCCCCGCGCTGAGAGCCGCCGCCGCGGCGCTCCAGCGGGCCGTACGGTGCAGGCCGTGATCCTCGAGCACGCAGAGCTGTCCGTGACCCCTGGCCGCGAGGACGAGTTCGAGGCGGCGTTCCGGTCCGCAGCCCCGATCATCTCCGCCACACCGGGCTTCCGGCGGCTGATGCTGTCCCGGTGCGTGGAGCGGGAGAACGTCTTCCTCCTGCTCGTCGAGTGGACCAGGATCGAGGACCACACCGAGGGCTTCCTCGGCTCGCCGGGATACCAGGAGTGGCGGCGCCTGCTGCACTCCTTCTACGACCCGTTCCCCGTGGTCGAGCACTTCCACCCGCTGTTCATCGTCGGGCCGACCGCACCGGGGTCCTGAGGGTCAGCCCAGCGCCTGCTCCAGGTCGGCCAGGAGGTCGTCGGCGTCCTCGATGCCGACCGAGAGCCGCACGAGGTCGGCCGGCACCTCCAGCGGGGACCCGGCGGCGCTGGCGTGGGTCATCCGGCCCGGGTGCTCGATCAGCGACTCGACGCCGCCCAGGGACTCGGCGAGCGTGAAGAGCCCGGTGCGCTCGCAGACGGCCAGCGCCGCCTCCTCGCCGTCCCGCAGCCGGAACGACAGCATCCCGCCGAAGCCCGACATCTGCTTCGCCGCGATCGCGTGGCCGGGGTGCTCGGGCAGGCCCGGGTAGAGCACGGAGGCGACCGCCGGGTGCCCGAGCAGGAAGTCGGCGATCCGCGCGGCGTTGGCGCAGTGCCGGTCCATCCGGACGCCGAGGGTCTTGATGCCACGCATGAGCAGCCAGGCGTCGAAGGGGCCGTTGACCGCGCCCATCGCGTTCTGGTTGTAGGCCAGCCGCTCGCCGAGCTCCGCGTCGCCGGTGACCAGCGCCCCGCCGACGACGTCGGAGTGACCACCCAGGTACTTGGTGGTCGAGTGCACGACGACGTCGGCGCCGAGGGTGAGCGGCTGCTGCAGGTAGGGCGAGGCGAAGGTGTTGTCGACGACGAGGACCGTGCCGGTCTCGCGCGCGATCCCCGCCAGTGCGGCGACGTCGGCGAGGTTGAGCAGCGGGTTGGTGGGCGTCTCGCACCAGATCACCCGGGTGGTCTGCGGCGCGCAGGCCTCCCGGACGGCGTCGAGGTCGCCGAGGTCCATCGGCCGGTAGCCGACTCCCCACGGCTCCAGCACCCGGGAGATGAGCCGGAAGGTCCCGCCGTAGGCGTCCCCGCCCAGGACGATCGAGTCACCGGGCCGGCACACCGTGCGCAGCAGGGCGTCCTCGGCGGCGAGGCCGGAGGCGAACGCCAGCGCCGTGGTGCCCTGCTCGAGCGCCGCGAGCTGCGCCTGGAGCGCGTCGCGGGTCGGGTTGCCGCTCCGGCTGTACTCGTAGCCGCCGCGCAGCCCGCCGACGCCGTCCTGCTTGTAGGTGGTCGTGAGGTGCAGCGGGGGGATCACCGCGCCGGTGGCCGGGTCGGGCTCCTGCCCGGCGTGGATGGCGCGGGTGTTGAAGCCGGTCATGGCCCGACCGTAGGGGTGATCCCCGCCAGGTGCCCGAGCACGTCCTGCCGGGTGACCACGCCTGCCGGCTTGCCGTCGACGTGCACCAGGAGCGCGTCGGCCGACCCCAGCTGGGCCACCGCGGCGCTGACCGCCTCGCCCGAGCCGACGATCGGCAGCGGCGGGCTCATGTGCTTCTCCACGCGGTCGGCGAGGGAGGCGTGGCCGGTGAAGAGCGCGTCGAGCAGCGTCTTCTCGTCGATGGAGCCGACGACCTCACCGGCGGTCACCGGCGGCTCGGCCCGGACCACGGGCAGCTGGCTGACCCCGTACTCGCGCAGGATGTCGATGGCGTCGCGGACGGTCTCGTTCGGGTGGGTGTGCACCAGCGTCGGCGTCTCGCCGGACTTGGTGTGCAGCAGCTCGCCGACGGTCTCCCCGCCGGTGGCCTCGACGAAGCCGTAGTCGGCCATCCAGGCGTCGTTGAAGATCTTGCCCAGGTAGCCCCGGCCGCCGTCGGGCAGCAGCACCACGAGGACGTCGTCCTTCGTGAGCCGCTCGGCCACGCGCAGTGCGGCGACCACGGCCATGCCGCAGGAGCCGCCGACCAGCAGCCCTTCCTCGCGGGCGAGCCGGCGGGTCATGGCGAAGGAGTCGCCGTCGGAGACCGCGACGATCTCGTCGGCGACCTCCCGGTCGTAGGTGCTGGGCCAGAAGTCCTCGCCGACGCCCTCGACCAGGTACGGACGGCCGGTGCCGCCGGAGTAGACCGAGCCCTCGGGGTCGGCGCCGACGACCTGCACCCGGCCCGCCGAGGCCTCCTTGAGGTAGCGGCCGACGCCGCTGATCGTGCCGCCGGTGCCGGCCCCGGTGACGAAGTGGGTGATGCGGCCGTCGGTCTGCGCCCAGATCTCCGGCCCGGTCGTCTCGTAGTGCGAGCGCGGGTTGTTCGGGTTGGAGTACTGGTCGGGCTTCCAGGCTCCGGGGGTCTCCCGGCTGAGCCGGTCGGACACCGAGTAGTACGAGCGCGGGTCGGCGGGGTCGACGGCGGTCGGGCAGACCACCACCTCGGCGCCGTAGGCCTTGAGCACGTTGATCTTCTCCTGCCCGACCTTGTCGGGGCAGACGAAGATGCAGCGGTAGCCGCGCTGCTGGGCGACCAGCGCCAGGCCGATGCCGGTGTTGCCGCTGGTCGGCTCCACGATCGTGCCGCCCGGCTTCAGCTCACCGCTGGCCTCGGCGGCGTCGACCATCCGCACGGCGATCCGGTCCTTCACCGAGCCGCCGGGGTTGAGGTACTCGACCTTGGCCAGCACCAGCGGCGCGTCGGGGCCCAGGCCGCGGGTCACCGACGACAGCCTGACCAGCGGGGTGTTGCCGACCAGGTCGACGACGGACTCGGCGTACTGCACGGTGGCGTCCTCCTCGGAGCCGGGCCGGCCGCGTCGCCGGCCCGGTCTGGCGTCCATCCCACCAGACGGGGCGGGGTCAGGGCTTGAGGACCACCTTGGTGCAGTCGTCCTCCTTGTCCCGGAACATCCGGTAGCCCCGCGGCGCCTGGTCCAGCGGCAGCGTGTGCGAGATGAGGAAGGTGGGGTCGATCTCGCCGTCGCGGATCTTCTCGTACAGCGGCTTCAGGTAGCGGTGCACGTGGGCCTGGCCGGTGCGCACGGTCAGCGACCGGTTCATGAGCGAGCCGACCGGGAACTTGTCCATCAGCCCGCCGTAGACCCCGATGATCGAGACGGTGCCGCCGTTGCGGCAGGCCATGATCGCCTCGCGCAGCGCGTGCGGCCGCTCGGTCTCGGCCATCACCGCCGTCTTCGCCCGGTCGTAGGCGTCGACCGCGGCGGTGGGGTGGGTGGCCTCCAGCCCGGCCGCGTCGATGCAGCCGTCGGGCCCGCGGCCTGCGGTGAGCTCGTTCAGCGCATCCAGGACGTCGACCTCCTCGTAGTTCAGGACGTCGGTGGCGCCGGCCTCGCGCGCCTTGTCGAGCCGGTAGTCGAAGCGGTCGATGGCGATGATCCGCTCGGCGCCCAGCATCTTCGCGCTGGCCACCGCGAACAGGCCGACGGGCCCGGCGCCCCACACCGCGACGACGTCGCCGCCGGAGATGTCGCACATCTCCGCGCCCATGTAGCCGGTGGGGAAGATGTCGGTGAGGAAGAGGACCTGCTCGTCGGTCAGGTCGTCCTCGACCTTCAGCGGGCCGACGTCGGCGAACGGCACGCGCGCGTACTCGGCCTGGCCACCCGGGTAGCCGCCCACCAGGTGCGAGTAGCCGAAGATGCCGCAGGGTGAGTGGCCCCAGAGCTTCTCGGCCATGCCCGCGTTCGGGTTGGAGTTCTCGCAGACGGAGAACAGTCCGCGCTCGCAGGCGTTGCACGCGCCGCAGGCGATGGGGAACGGCACGACGACGCGGTCGCCGACGCGCAGGTTCGAGACGCCCTTGCCGACCTCGACGACCTCGCCCATGAACTCGTGGCCGAGGATGTCGCCCTTCTTCATCGTGGGGATGAACCCGTCGTACAGGTGCAGGTCGGAGCCGCAGATCGCGGTGGAGGTGATCTTCACGATCGCGTCGCGGTCGTTGAGCAGTACGGGGTCGGGGACCTCGTTGACCTCGACGTGGTTCTTGCCCATCCACTGGGTGGCGCGCACGGGGGTGGTCCTTCCGGGAGTCGGCGGGGTCAGGAGCGGGGCGCGGCGGGCTGCTGCTTCGCCATCCGGCGGGCCAGCGGCCCCTCGGGGGTGCCCTCGGAGCGGACCACCTGCCCGGTCTCGAGGATCTGCTTGAAGCGCGCCAGGTCGTCGCGGATCTGCTGGTCGGGGGCCTCGCCGAACAGCTTCGCCACGGCCTTGCCCGCCTTGCCGCCGGGCTGCGCGTAGGCCAGCCGCACGCGCACCTCGGTGCCCTGGTCCCCGGGGGCCGGGCGGAACTCGACGACGCCGGCGTTCTCGATGTCCGCGCCGGGCAGCGAGCGCCAGCGGATCCGCTCGCCGGGGGACTCCTCGACCACCTCGGCCTCCCACTGCACGGTGCGCCGGCCCGGCGCCTCGGCCACCCAGCGCCAGCGCCCGACGCCGGTGGTGCTCACCTCGCGCACGTGCGCCATGAACTCGGGCAGCCGGGAGAAGTCGTGCCAGCGCGCGTAGACGTCGTGCGGCGGCTTGTTCACCGTGGTGGCCGCGGAGACGTCGATCGCGCTCTTCCACGGGGCCGAGGTCGGCAGCAGCTCGCGGGCGTCGGTGCGGCTGCCCCGCCGCTTCGCGCGCACGGCGGTGAGCAGGTCGAGGACGGCGAGCCCGGCGACGGCGACCGTGGCGTTGCGCAGCCGGCGCCCGCGCTCCCCACCGCGGTGCGAGAGGGCCACCCCCATCGCCGTGAGGTCGACGGCGTCGCCGGCCACCCGGGTCCAGGCCCAGCCCGGCCGGCCGGCGAGCAGCGGCAGGGCGTGCAGCAGCTCGCGGGCGCCGACGAGCGGGATCACCGAGAGCGCGGTCGCCGAGTCGTCGACCCCGGAGAACCGGGCGACGCCCTTCGGGTCGCGCAGCATCGCGACGCCCAGGCCGGTGCTGGCGAGGCCCAGGACGCGGGCGCTGCGGCGCGGACCGGGACGGGTGCGGCTGGAACTCATCGGGGTCCTCCGGTTCGATCGGTGCCCGCTCCGGCTACCCGTCGACCCGGCAAAGAAACGGCGGCGGTGGCGGGCGCGACCGCGGACGGGCCAGGATGCGGGGCATGCCCGCCGCCCCGCCCTCCGCCGTCCCCACCCGCACGCTCGGCCGTGACGGGCTTCCCGTCTCCGCTGTCGGTCTGGGCTGCATGGGCATGAGCCAGATGTACGGCGCCGCCGACCGCGCGGAGTCGATCGCCACCGTGCACCGGGCGCTCGAGCTCGGCGTGACCTTCCTCGACACCTCCGACGTCTACGGCAGCGGCCACAACGAGGAGCTGGTGGGGGAGGCGATCGCCGGGCGCCGGGACGAGGTCCAGCTGGCGACGAAGTTCTCCCTGTCGCGCACGCCGGACGGCGGAGTGCGGATCGACGGCCGCCCCGAGAACGTGCGGGCCTGCGCGGAGGCGAGCCTCCGCCGGCTCGGCGTCGAGGTGATCGACCTCTACTACCAGCACCGGGTGGACCCGCGGGTGCCGATCGAGGACACCGTCGGTGCGATGGCCGAGCTGGTCGCCGAGGGGAAGGTGCGCCACCTCGGGCTGTCGGAGGCCAGCGCCGCGTCGATCCGCCGGGCGGTCGCCGTGCACCCGATCGCGGCGCTGCAGAGCGAGTGGTCGCTGTGGACCCGCGACCTCGAGGAGGAGGTGCTCGGGGTCGTGCGGGAGCACGGCATCGGGATCGTGCCGTTCAGCCCGCTCGGCCGCGGCTTCCTGACCGGGGCGATCCGCAGCCCCGAGGACTTCGGCGCGGACGACTGGCGGCGCGGCCACCCGCGCTTCACCGGCGAGGCGTTCGCGGCGAACCTCCGGCTGGTCGACGCCGTCCGCGAGCTCGCAGCGGAGAAGGGGGTGACGGCCGGCCAGCTGGCGCTGGCCTGGGTCCTCGCGCAGGGCGACGACGTCGTGCCGATCCCCGGCACGAAGCGCCGGTCCTACCTGGAGGAGAACGTCGCCGCGGCCGCCGTCGAGCTCTCGGCCGGGGACCTGGCCCGGCTCGACGCGATAGCCCCGCCGGGCGCGGCCGTCGGCGGGCGGTACGTCGACAGCAGCTACGCCTACGGCGACAGCCCGGAGCGCTGACCGGCGCCGTGGGCGGGGTGTTCCTCGGCGCGGACCTCGGGACCAGCGGGCTGAAGCTCGTCGCGCTGGACGACGGCGGCGCGGTGGTGGCCGAGGCCGAGTTCCCGTACGGCTACGACCGGCCGGCCCCGGACCGCGCCGAGATCGACGTGGCGGTGTGGCGGCGCGCCCTGGACCGGGCGCTCGCCGAGCTCGCCCCGGCGCTCGGGGGCGCGCGGGTGCGGGCGCTGGGGTTGTCGGGCCAGATGCACGGCACCGTGCTGGTCGACGCCGCCGGTGCGCCGGTGCGGCCGGCGGTGCTCTGGCCGGACGCCCGGGCGAGCGGTGAGCTGGCCGCCTGGCGGGCGCTCCCCGCGGCCGACCGCGCCGCGCTGGCCAACCCGCTCGTACCGGGGATGACCGGGCCGGTGCTGGCCTGGCTCGCCCGCCACGAGCCCGAGGTCCTCGACCGCGCCGCAGTCGTGCTGCTGCCCAAGGACGCGCTGCGACTCAGGCTCCTGCCGGGCAGCCCGCCGGTCACCGACCGCAGCGACGCCTCCGGGACGCTGCTCTGGGACGTCCCCGCGGACGGCTGGTCGCCCTCGGCGACCGCGGCCGCGGGGGTGCCGCCGCGGCTGCTCCCCGCGGTACGGCCCGGCAGCGAGGTGGTGGGCGTCGCGGCGCTGCCGCTCGGGGAGGTGCCGGTCGTCGTCGGTGCGGCGGACACCCCGCTGGCCCTGCTCGCGGCGGGCACGGTCACGGGGCTCCTGGTGAACCTGGGCACCGGCGCGCAGGTGCTGCGCCCGGACTGGTCCCCGCGTCCGGTCGAGGAGCCGGCGGTGCACGGCTACGCCGACGCGCAGGGCGGCTGGTACGCGATGGCGGCGCTGCGCAACGGGGGCTCGGCCTGGGCCTGGGTGTGCGGCGTCCTCGGCCTCTCCTGGCCGGAGCTGTTCGCGGCCGCGGCGTCGGTGCCCGACGCGGGAGGTGCGGTCTTCCGGCCCTTCCTCACCGGCGAGCGCGGCGGCGTGGCCGGGCCCGGGGACCGGGCCGGGTGGGACGGCCTGCACCCGGGGACCACGCGGGCGCACCTGGCGCGGGCGGCGGTCGAGGGCGTCGTCCGGGCGGTGGGCGCCGCGACGGCGCTGCTCGGGCCGCCCGACGACGGCGTCCCGGTGGTGGTCACCGGTGGCGGCGCCCGGACCGGGCTCGTGCAGCAGCTGCTCGCCGACGAGCTGCGGCGCCCGGTGCGCGTGCTGCACCTGCGCAGCGCGTCGGCCGTCGGCGCGGCGCTGCTGGCCGCCCGAGGTGCCGGCGCGGATGTCGTCCCCGCACGCGTGGCCGGCCCGGTGGTGGAGCCGTCCCGCGCCTGATCAGGACGGCGGGACCGGCGGGGACGAGGTCAGCTGGTGGACCGTCTCGGTCTGCCCCAGCCGCTCCAGGGCGGCGTCGTGCAGCCGGCCGTTGGTGGCCAGGGCGCTGCCGCCGGCGGGCCCGGGGACGCCGGTGACGTCGGTGAACCGGCCACCGGCCTCCCGGACGATCACGTCCAGCGCCGCCAGGTCCCACAGCGACACCTCGGGCTCGCAGGCGATGTCGACCGCGCCCTCGGCCAGCAGCACGTAGCTCCAGAAGTCGCCGTAGGCGCGGGTGCGCCACACCGAGCGGGTGAGGTCGAGGAAGCCGTCGAACCCGCCGCGCTCCTCCCAGCCCGAGAGGCTGGAGTAGCTGAGGCTCGCGTCACCGAGCTGCGACACCTCCGACACCCGGCAGCGGGTGGCCGACTCCAGCCGGCGCCCGGTCCAGGCGCCGACGTCCTTGGCCGCCCACCACCGCTTGTTCAGCGCGGGCGCCGAGACCAGGCCGACCACCGCCTCGTCGCCGTCGAAGAGCGCGATGAGGGTGGCCCAGACCGGCACCCCGCGGACGAAGTTCTTCGTCCCGTCGATCGGGTCGAGCACCCACCGGCGCGACCCGTGGCCGGTCGTGCCGAACTCCTCGCCGAGGACCGCGTCCCGGGTGCGTGCGCGGCCGAGCGTGATGCGCAGCTGCTCCTCGACGGCCCGGTCGGCGTCGGTGACCGGCGTCAGGTCGGGCTTGGTGTCGACCGTGAGGTCCTGGGCCTTGAACCTGTCCATGCTGATCGAGTCGGCCTGGTCGGCCAGCACGTGTGCCAGCCGCATGTCCTCTGAGAAGCCCCGACCCGACGTCATGGGCACCCAACCTAGCGGTGCGTCAGTCGAAGACGGCGGAACTGACCCCGCTGGGCCCTTCGTACTCGCGGTCCTCGATCTTCCTGAGCGCGTCCACGACCTCGCCGTCGCCCCCGTGCTGCTCGGCGTGCTTGACGATGTCGTCCTTGCTCGCGGGGTAGTCGATGCCGGCCAGGGCCTTCTGGATGTCGATCGGGCTCACCATGCCCCGCTCCCTACCCGGCGGTCCGCCGCCGATGCACCGATTACCGTCGGGGCGTGGACGCGGCGACGATCGCGGGGCTGCTCGCGGACCCGGTGCGGCTCAAGGTGGTCGCGGCCCTGGCGCTCGGCGCCGGCACGATCGAGGAGGTCGCCGAGGCCACCGGGCTGGGGCTCAAGGACGTCGCGCTCGCGGCCCGTCGGCTGGCGCGCGCGGGGCTGGTGCACCGCGACGGCCACGCCCTGGCGCTGCGCACCGAGCGGTTCGGCGCCGCCGCGCGGGCCGCCGCCGAGGCCGCGCCCGCACCCCAGCCGCTGTCGGACGACCCGGCGGAGGACGCGGTCCTCTCGGCGTTCGTGCGCGACGGCCGACTGGTGTCGATCCCCTCGCAGCGGAGCAAGCGGCTGGTCGTCCTCGACCACCTGGTGCGGGTCTTCGAACCCGGGGTGCGCTACCCGGAGCGCGAGGTCAACGCGCTGCTCGCCGTCTGGCACCCGGACGTCGCGGCGCTGCGCCGGTACCTCGTCGACGAGCAGTTCCTCACCCGCGAGGCAGGGATCTACTGGCGCAGCGGCGGCCGGGTCGAGGTCTGACCCGCGGTCGACACCTCGACGGGTCGACAGGCGGTGGTGGTGACAAGTCGTTCGACGCCGGAGCCGATCGGGCAGCAGACTCCTCCGGTGCTCCGCCCGTCACCCGACACCTTCGCCGCCCTCGCGCGCTCCTCACCGTGGCGCTGGTCGACGCTGCGGTTCTCCGTCAGCTGGCCTGAGGACCGGTGGAAGCCCGGTGCCGTCCGGGCGTGGCTGCGCCGTCCCGACCTGCTCCGCGTCGAGACGGTCGACGGCGCGCCGCTGCAGGTGGTCCGGGAGCCGGCGCGGGAGGCGGAACCGCGGCCCCGGCTCCGGCCGGACGGGCTGGTGGCGGAGCGGCGCGAGGCGTGGGACCACGCCCTCGACGACCCGATGCACCAGGACTACCACTGGGTGGCGATGCTCGACCCGGCGGAGCTCGCCGACGGTCGTGATCGGGACACCGACGCGCTGGTGGCTGCCCTGGACGTGCTGTCCCTGGCGGAGGTCGAGCACGCCGGGCGGGCGGCCTGGGAGGCCGTCGTCCGGCCGACCGACGCCTACGAGCCGCGCTGCGGCTGCTGCCCGTTGCTCCGCTCGCGGGAGGTGGACCTGGACGAGTACCGCGACCACCCGGAGCACATCCTGGACGAGTACCCGGGCGCCTACCGGGTGCGGCTGGACGTGCAGACCGGCGTCTGCGTGCTGACCGAGGCCCTCGGCGGCGACAACGCGGGACGGGGCCACGACCTGCGGATCGAGGCGGTCGACGAGCCGATGGCCGACGACCTGTTCGTCGAGCCCCGCCGGCGGCGCTGGTGACGTGCTGGAACGGCCGGCCTTCAGGGGCCCGTGCTGGAACGGCCCCGTCCGGAGGCTCGCGCCGAGCGGAGCGAGGGGTGAGGGGGACGGGGTCCTTTCAGTAGCCGGGGCCGACCTGGCCCACGGCGCCGAGCAGGACCCGCAGGGCGGCCAGCTGCTGCTCCCGGGCGGGCGGTCCCGCGGCCGCCCAGGCGTCCAGCGCGCAGTCCGGGTCCTCGGCGGTGTGCCCGCACCCGGGCGGGCACTCGGTCGCGGCCTCGGCGATGTCCTCGAAGGCGGAGAGGACGTCGTCGGCGGTGACGTGGGCCAGGCCGAAGGAGCGGATGCCGGGGGTGTCGATGACCGTCCCGCCGCCGGGCAGGTCGAACAGCACCGCCGACGACGACGTGTGCCGGCCCTTGCCGATCTTGCTGACGTCGCCGGTCGCCCGCAGCGCGTCGGGCACCAGCCGGTTGACCAGCGTGGACTTGCCGACACCGGACTGGCCGACGAAGACGCTCATCCGGTCGCGCAGCCGGCCGACGAGGTCCTCCAGCGGGAGCTCCCGGGACATCGGCACCGCGTCCAGGCTCAGCCCGGCGTAGCGGTCCAGCAGCGGCTCCGCCGACGCGAGGTCGGTCTTGGTGAGGCACAGCAGCGGCTCGAGCCCGCCGGCGTAGGCGGCCACCAGGCAGCGGTCGAGGAAGCCGTAAGCCGGCTCGGGGTCGGTGACCGAGGTGACGACGACCAGCAGGTCGGCGTTGGCCACGACCACGCGCTCGGTGGGATCGGTGTCGTCGGCGGTGCGGCGCAGCGACGTCGCCCGCTCCTCGATGACCACGATCCGGGCGAGGGTGTCCGTGCGCCCGCTGGTGTCGCCCACCACCCGCACCCGGTCGCCGACGACGACGCCGTGCCGGCCGAGCTCGCGGGCGCGCATCGCCGTGACGTCGACCGGCGCGCCGTCGGGCCCCTCGACCCGCACCGTCATCCGCCCGCGGTCGACCGCGATCACCAGGCCGGGGACGGCGTCGGCGTGCGTGGGCCGGGTGCGCGTGCGCGGGCGCGAGCCGCGAGGGCTGGGCCTGACCCGGACGTCGTCCTCGTCCATGCGCCGGGCCCCGCGCTGCGCGCTCAGGAGAGGGCCCCGATCGGCTCGCCCAGCAGGCCGGCCCAGCGTTCCCGGAAGTCGGGGAGGGTCTTGGTGACCGCGTCCGGGCCGGTGACCGCGACGCCCTCGACCGCCAGGCCGAGGACGGCGGCGGCCATGACCATGCGGTGGTCGGCGTAGGAGTCGAGCACCGCGGCCCGCGGGGGCCCGGGCTCGATCTCCAGCCCGTCGGGCAGTTGCCGCACCCGCGCGCCGACGGCGGTGAGGACCTCGTCGAGCGCCTGCAGGCGGTCGGTCTCGTGCCCCCGCAGGTGGGCGATCCCGGTGAGCCGGGACGGGCCGTCGGCGAGCGCGCACAGCGCCGCGAGCACCGGGGTGAGCTCTCCGACCTCGCCCAGGTCCGCGACCAGCGGCCGGATCGCCCCGGTGCCGGTGACCCGCAGGCCCTCGGGGGTCCGGGTCACCTCGGCTCCCATCGCCGGGAGCAGCCGGTCCAGGTGGGCGCCCGGCTGGGTGGTGACGTCGGGCCAGTCGCGCACGGTCACCCGCCCGCCGGTCACCAGCGCCGCGGCGAGGAACGGGGCGGCGTTGGAGAGGTCGGGCTCGACGACGCGGTCGAGGGCGGCGACGGTCCCGGGCGCGACGCGCCAGCCGCGGTCGGTGGCGGCGACGTCGACGCCGTGCTCGCGCAGCGTGGCCACCGTCATCTCGACGTGCGGCATCGAGGGCACCCCGCCGGTCAGCGCGAGGTCCAGGCCCTCGTCGAAGCGGGCCGCGGCCAGCAGCAGCCCCGAGACGATCTGCGAGGACTCGCCGGCGTCGACCTCGACCGGGCCGCCGCGCACCCGGCCGGTGCCGTGCACGGTGAACGGGGCGCGGCCGCGGCCGTCGTCGTCGACCCGCACGCCCAGGTCGCGCAGCGCGGTGATCAGCCCGCCGTTCGGCCGCTCGTGCAGCCGCGGGTCGCCGTCCACGCGGACCGCGCCGTCGGCCAGCGCCGCCACCGGCGGCAGGAACCGCAGGATCGTGCCGGCGAGCCCGGCGTCGACCGTGGCCGGGCCCCGCAGGGTGCCGGGGGTGACGACGACGTCCTCGCCGTCGTCGTCGACCCGCACCCCGAGGGCCCGCAGCGCCGCGGCCATGAGATCGGTGTCGCGCGCCCGCAGCGGGCGCACCAGCCGGCTCGGGCCGTCGGCGAGCGCCGCCAGCACGAGCGCGCGGGCGGTCAGCGACTTCGACCCCGGCAGGGTGACGACGGCGTCGACGGGGGACGGGTGGTGCGGCGCCGCCCAGGCATCGGTCACGAGGACCATCCTGCCCGGTCGCCCGCAACGCACCACCCGGCCCCGTTCGACGGCCCCCTGCAGGGTCCCGCCGCGAGCTTGCGAGTGGCGGGGGGCAGGGGTCCTTTCTCAGCCGGCCTGCGGCTTCTCGGCCTTCTTCACCGGCACCGTGCGGACCAGCCGCCGGTTGGCGAACTCGAACATGGCCAGCTCGGAGAGCTCGCGGCCGTAGCCGGAGCGCTTCACGCCGCCGAAGGGCAGCTCGGGGGAGGAGCCGGTGGGCTGGTTGATCCACACCATCCCGGCCTCGAGGCGGTCCGCCACCGACCGGGCGCGGTCCAGGTCACCGCTCATGACGGTGGCGCCCAGCCCGTAGGCGCTGGAGTTGGCCAGCTCGACCGCCTCCTCGGCGTCCTTCACCTTGTAGACGACGGCGGCGGGGCCGAAGAGCTCCTCGTGGTAGGCCCGCATCTCCGGGGTGACGTCGGTGAGGATCGTCGCCTCGACGAACGCGCCCGGGTGCTCGGGCCGCTTCCCGCCGGCGACCACGGTGGCGCCCTTGTCGATCGCGTCCTGGATCTGCGCGTGCAGGTCCTGGGCGGCCCGCTCGCTGGACAGCGGGGCCAGGGACGTCGACGGGTCGGCGGGGTCGCCGGGGGAGAACGTGGAGAAGGCCTGCTTGAGGCCCTCGACGAAGGGCTCGTAGAGCTCCTCGGTGACGATGAGCCGCTTGGAGGCGGTGCACGCCTGACCGGTGTTCTGCATCCGGCCCATGGTGGCGGCCTTGATCGTGGCGCCGAGGTCCTCGGCGTCGAGGACGATGAACGGGTCGCTGCCGCCGAGCTCGAGCACCGACTTCTTCAGGTGCTTGCCGGCCAGGGCGGCCACGGCGCTGCCGGCCCGCTCGCTGCCGGTCAGGGTCACGCCCTGGATGCGGGGGTCGGCGATGACCTGCTCGACGTCGGAGATGCGCAGGAAGGTGTTGGTGAAGACCCCTTCGGGGGCCCCGGCGTCGGCGAAGAGCTGCTCGATCGCCACCGCGCACTGCGGGGTGATCTCGGAGTGCTTCAGGATGACGGTGTTGCCCAGCACCAGGTTCGGGCCTGCGACGCGGACCACCTGGTAGAAGGGGTAGTTCCACGGCTCGATGGCCAGCAGGACCCCGACCGGCTGGGTCTCCACGACCGCCTCGCCCTTGCCCATCAGCGGCGTGATGGACGTCGGCTCGAGGAAGCCGGGGCCGTTGTCGGCGTAGTACTTGAGGATCATCGAGCACAGGTAGAGCTCGCCGCTGGCCTCGTCCCGGCGCTTGCCCATCTCCTGCGTGATGAGCGCGGCGAGCTCGTCGCGGCGCTCGTCCATGAGCTCGGCGGCGCGCCGGACGACGGCGGCGCGCTCCTCGACCGGCCGCCGGCGCCACTCCTGGTAGGCGGCGTGGGCGCGCTCGACGATCCCGTCGATGGCCTCGGTCGGGGTGAAGTCGAACTCCTTCTCCGTCTCACCGGTGAAGGGGTTGACCGTGGCGTAGCGCCGGTCGGCGCTGTCGCTGGCGGTCTTCGGGTGGTCGGTCGGTGGGGTCTGCGTCGCGGTCACGCGGTGATCCTCGTCTCTCGTCGGGCGTTGCGACAGTGGGCCCTACCCGGGGACCGCGCCCGCACGCGCGGGCACCGACCCGTCGGTGGGCGCACCTAGAGTGCGTGGGGAACAGCCCCGTGCCCTCGAGGAGGCGCCATGTGCGGTCGCTACGCGGCCAGCCGCAAGCCCGAGGACCTCGCCCTCGAGTTCGAGGCGGTCCCCGCCGGCGGGCAGCCCCCGCTGGCCGCCGACTACAACGTGGCGCCGACCAAGGACGTCTACGTGGTGCGGCACGCCCGGGAGCGCGACGCCGAGGGGGTGCCCACCGGCGGTGGCCACCGCGAGCTCCGGTCGGTGCGCTGGGGGCTGGTCCCCTCGTGGGCCAAGGACGTGTCGGTCGGCAACCGGATGCTCAACGCACGGGCGGAGTCGCTGACGGAGAAGCCCGCCTTCCGCAGCGCGGCGCGTTCCCGGCGGTGCCTGGTCCCGGCCGACGGCTGGTACGAGTGGGCCAAGCGCCTGGACTCCCCGGCCAAGCAGCCCTACTTCATCACCCCCGAGGACGGCTCGGTGCTGGCCATGGCCGGGCTCTGGGAGGTCTGGGGCACCGGCGAGGACCGGCTCTACACCTGCACCGTCGTCACCGCCCCGGCGACCGGTGCCCTCACGGAGATCCACGACCGGATGCCGCTGGTGCTGCCGCGGGAGCGCTGGGCCGAGTGGCTGGACCCGGCCCGCGAGGACGTCGCGGAGCTGGCCCGCCCCACCCCACCGGAGCTCGTCGAGGGCCTGGAGCTGCGGCCGGTGAGCCCGGCGGTGAACAGCGTCCGCAACAACGGCCCTGAGCTGCTGGCGCGTGCCGACGGCGTGGACGCGCCCGCCGACCAGCCCGCGCTCTTCTGACGTGGCAGCGGACGACGCCCGTACCACCGCCCCGGTCGACGCACCGCCGCCGGCCCCGCCGCCCGGCGGTGCGCTCCCGGCGTGGGTGGCCGCGGCGCTGACCTTCCTGAGCTCGGGCGCCGTCCTGGTGCTGGAGATCGTCGGCCTCCGGCTGATCGCGCCCTACGTCGGCGTCACGGTGCAGACGAGCACCGCGGTGATCGGGTTCGCCCTCGCGGCGATCGCCGTCGGCGCGTGGCTGGGCGGGGCGACGGCCGACCGGACCGACCCGCGCCGGCTGCTGGCGCCGCTGCTGGTGGCCGGCGGCGCGCTCATCGTGGCCGTGCTGCCGCTGGTCCGCTTCACCGGCTCGCTGCTCAGCGGCGCCGACGCGGGCGGGGTGCTGCTGCTGGCCGCGGTGGCGGTGGTCGTGCCGGCGGCGTTGCTGTCGGCCGTCCCGCCCATGGTGGTGAAGCTGCAGCTGGCCAGCCTCGACGAGACCGGCGCCGTCGTCGGCCGGCTCTCGGGCATCGGCACGCTGGGTGGCATCGCGGCGACGTTCGCCACCGGATTCGTGCTGGTCGCGCTGTTGCCGAGCAGCGTCATCCTGGTGGCCACCGGTGCGGTCACCGTGCTCACCGGGCTGGCGGTGGGCGTGGTCCTGCGGCGCGGCGGCGGGCCCCGGACCGTTCCGGCCGGGCTGCTCGTCCTGACCGTGGTGGGGGGCGGCCTCGCCGCGCTCGCCCCCACGCCCTGCGAGGAGGAGACCGCCTACCACTGCGCGCGGGTGGTGGCCGATCCGGAGCGGCCCTCCGGCCGGGTGCTGATGCTCGACACGCTGCGGCACTCCTACGTCGACCTCGCCGACCCCACCCACCTGGAGTTCGCCTACGTGCGGGCGATCGCCGCGGTCGCCGACGCCGCCTTCCCCCCGGGCGAGCCGGTCTCGGCGCTGCACGTGGGCGGTGGTGGGCTCACCCTGCCGCGGTACCTGGCCGAGGTGCGGCCGGGGACGGAGAGCCTCGTGGTCGAGGTCGACCCCGAGGTGGTGGACATGGACCGCGAGCAGCTCGGGCTGGAGACCTCGGAGCAGCTGCAGGTGCGGGTGGCCGACGGCCGGGTGGGGCTCGCCGAGGAGCCGGTGGGGGAGCGCGACCTCGTCGTCGGGGACGCCTTCGGCGGGCTCTCGGTGCCCTGGCAGCTCACGACCCGGGAGGCGCTCGAGCTGGTGGACCGGGCGCTGGCCGACGACGGTGTCTACGCGGTCAACCTGATCGACCACCCGCCGCTGTCCTTCGTCCGCGCGGAGCTGGCCACGATGCGCGAGGTGTTCGGCCACGTGGCCCTGCTGGCCCGCGCGCCGGTGCTGGCCGGGGAGGACGGCGGCAACGTGATCGCGGTGGCGTCGCAGCAGCCCCTCCCGGTGGAGGAGATAGCCGCGGCGCTGAGCGACCGGGAGCTGGTCTGGCAGGTCGCCGAGGGGGAGGAGCTCACCCGCTTCATCGGTGACGCCCCCCTGCTGACCGACGACTTCGCCCCCGTCGACCAGCTCCTCACGCCGTACGGCGCGCCCTGAGCTCAGCGCCCGATCGCAGCCGTCCGGGCCCGGGTCAGGCGCACCAGCTCGGCCGGGGGCAGCTCCAGCTGCAGCCCGCGCTTGCCGGCGCTGACCAGCACGGTGGGGAAGTCCAGCGCCGAGGAGTCCACCACGGTGGGCAGCAGCTTGCGCTGGCCCAGCGGGCTGATGCCGCCCAGCACGTAGCCGGTGGCGCGCTCCGCGTCGGCCGGCTCGGCCATCGCTGCTCTCCGCCCGCCGGCGGCCGCCGCCAGCGCCTTGAGGTCCAGGGTGCCGCTGACCGGCACGACCGCCACGGTGAGCGCGCCGTCGACGCGGGTGACCAGCGTCTTGAACACCTGGTGGGGATCGGCGCCCAGCGCGGCCACCGCCGCCTCGCCGTGCCCCTGGTCCGACGGGTGCTCAGGGTCGTAGGGGTGCAGGGAGTGGGCCACCTTCGCCTGCTCGAGGACCCGCACCGCCGGGGTTGCCGCCACGGCGGGGGAGCCTAGCGAGATCCGTCGCCCGGGAATGCGGTCGGCGGGCGGCGCCGTTGGACCGGCCGTGAGCAGCACCCTCTCCCCCCCTCGCGCCAGGGCCGCGCACCGACGTCCCCCGGGCCGTCCGGACGCCGCGCGGCTAGGATCGACCGATGTGGCGCCCCGCGTCCGGGGGCCCCAGAGAGGACGGTCGGTGCCTGAGGAGTCCGCGGTCGAGAACACCGGTCAGCTGCCCGAGGTGACCCCGGCGGAGGTGCCGGAGGCGCGGGAGGGCGGCAGCCGCACCGAGCTCGCCGAGACCCGCGCCGAGCGGGACGCCCGGTTCGAGCGGGACGCGCTGCCCTTCCTGGACCAGCTCTACCCGGCGGCCCTGCGGATGACCCGCAACCCGGCCGACGCCGAGGACCTGGTGCAGGAGACGTTCGTCAAGGCCTACTCCGCGTTCCACCAGTTCGCCGAGGGCACGAACCTCAAGGCGTGGCTGTACCGGATCCTCACGAACACCTACATCAACAGCTACCGCAAGAAGCAGCGGCAGCCGCAGCAGTACCCCACCGACCAGGTGCAGGACTGGCAGCTGTACGCCGCCGAGGAGCACACCTCCTCCGGCCTGCGGTCGGCCGAGATCGAGGCGCTGGACCACCTGCCCGACTCCGACATCAAGGAAGCGCTGCAGCAGCTCCCGGAGGACTTCCGGCTGGCGGTCTACCTGGCCGACGTCGAGGGCTTCGCCTACAAGGAGATCGCCGAGATCATGGGCACGCCCATCGGCACGGTGATGTCCCGGCTGCACCGCGGTCGACGCGGGCTGCAGAAGCTGCTGGCCGACTACGCCCGCGAGCGCGGATTCGTCCGCGCCGGGGCCGGTGAGGAGGCGACCCGCCCGTGAGCGACGAGCACGGGGCCGGCGAGCCCCTCGACATCAACTCGTGCGACGACGTCCTCACCCACGTCTTCGAGTTCCTCGACCACGAGACCTCCGACGAGCGCCGTGGCGTCATCGCCGAGCACCTCGACGAGTGCTCCCCCTGCCTGCGCCAGTTCGGCATCGAGCAGGAGTTCAAGGCGCTGGTGCGCCGGCGGTGCGGGGGCGACAAGCCGCCGACGGGCCTTCGGGACCGGATCAAGATGCAGCTGACCAGCGTCTCCTTCGAGGAGGACGGCACCCAGGTCAGCGTCGAGCGGTTGACGATCGAGCGCTCGCAGGAGCGCCCGATCGCCTAGCACCTGCAGACGCCAGAGGCCCAGAACCCGACGGGTTCTGGGCCTCTGGCACATGGCCCCCTGCAGGGTCCCGGCGCGAGCGTGCGAGCGACGGGGGGCAGGGGGTCCTTTCAGGCGTTGGGGCGCTTGCCGTGGTTGGCCTTGTTCCCCTTGCGGGAGCGACGCTTGCGTCCGCGCTTGGACATCGCTGCCCTCCTCTCATACTGCTGGTGGGCCGGGCGGCCCAGGATCGGTGCGGGGCCCGTGACCGGCGCACGCGGGGTGCGCGGCGCCGATGGACCCGCCAAGCTGACCCGACAAGCCTCTCACGGGAGGTCCCGGCCGTGCGCCGGGCAGGGCGAGCGCAGGAGGAGCAGCAGTGCCGCAGCTGGGGATCGAGACCGTCCTCGTCGCCGGACGGGGGCCGGCGGGGTGCGCCGCGATCCGCGCGTGCCAGCGGCTCGGTCTCAAGGCCGTGGCGGTGCACAGCGAGACGGAGCGCTCGGCCCGGCACGTCCGCCTGGCCGACGACGGTGTGCTGCTGGGTCCCGCGCCGGCCGCGGAGTCCTACCTGGCCGTCGACCGCATCGTCGAGGCGGCCCGGCGCCGCGGCGCGGACACGGTGCTGCCCGTTCCGCCGGCGCTCGCCGGCAACGCCCGCCTGGCCGGCGCGGTCATCGGTGCGGGGCTGCGCTGGGCCGGCCCCGACCCGGAGGTTCTCGAGCGGCTGGGCGGGGACGGCGTGGAGCCGGCCAGCGAGCGCGGCTTCCTGGCCTGGGTGACCGCCGAAGGGTTGCGGTTCACCACCCCGGTGGCCCGGGACCGCGCCGCGGGCATCGCGCGGGTGTCCTGGACCCCCCGCGAGCCCGGCCGGCTCCCGGTGGCGGCGCACCGCCTCGCCGAGGTCGGCTGGCGGGGGCCGGTCACCGTCGGGATCGCGCCCGACGGCGAGCTGGCCGAGGTCGCCGCCGGCTTCTCGCTGGACATGGCGGTGCTCGAGCGGTCGCACGGCGTGGACGCCGTCGAGCTCGCGCTGCGCAGCGCGGCCGGCCCCCGGGACGACGACCCGGGCCCCGACGCCCGCCCCGCGCCCCGGGCGGCGGTGGTCGCGCAGCTGCGGTCCACGCTGCCGCCGGGGACCGCCGGGCGGATCAGCGGTCGCCTTCCGGGATCCGGCCGGGCCCCGGTGGCCGAGGGCGGTGCCGAACTCGCCGCGGTCAGCGGCTACGACCCCGGCGACCGGCTGGACGGCTGGTACGACGCGTTGCTGGCCACCGTCAGCGCCGGGGCGGACGACGTGGCCGCGGCCGCCGGCCTCGTCCGGTCGGCGCTCTCCGGTCTGCCGGAGACCGGCGTGCCGCACGACGGGTCGGAGGTGTGCGCGGTGCTCAGCCGGCTCGCCGAGGGTCGTGCCGTCCCGGCGTCCTGACGTCCGCGCCGCGTGCTTGGATGGGCCCTCACGGTCGAACGGGCGCGGGAGGTACCGGTGGCGGTGGAGGAGATCCACGCGGAGATGGTCTCCAGTGTCTGGAAGGTGCTCGTGCAGCCCGGTGCGCAGGTGTCCGCCGGTGACACGCTGGTGATCCTGGAGTCCATGAAGATGGAGATCCCCGTGCTCAGCGAGCACGCGGGCACCGTGCAGGAGCTCCACGTGGTGGAGGGCGAGGTGCTGCAGGAGGGCGACCTCATCGCGATCGTCGCCCAGTCCTGAGGAAGGACCCCGTCCCTCCACCCCTCGCAGGCTCGGGACCGGTCCCCTGGACGGGGCCTCACACCTCGCGGGCGTAGACCAGCAGGTCGATGCCGGGGACGGGCGTCCAGTCCCGCTCCGGCAGGCGGGTGAAGCCCAGCCGCTCGTACAGCCGGTGCGCCGCGGTCATGCGGGTGCCGGTGGAGATGACCACGCGCCGCCGGCCGGCCGCGCGGGCCCGGGCGAGGCACTCCTCCACCAGAGCCGCGCCGACCCCGCGCCCCTGCGCCCGCGGGTCGACCACCAGCATGCGGAATCCGGCCTCGTCGGGGGACTCGAGCACCTCGCCGAACTCGCCGCCCGGCACGAACGCCACGCTGCCGACCAGCCGGCCGGCCCCGTCCCGGGCGACCAGCAGGTCGGCCACCCGGGCGCGACCGGCGACGTCGGCCAGTTCGGCCGCGTAGCCCGCCGACGCCAGCCCGCCGTCGACGTATACCTGCACGGTCAGCGCGGCGATCCGGTCGTGGTCGGCGGGGACGGCCGGCTCGATGCGCACGGCGGGGAGGGAGAGCACGGGCACCAGGCTAGGGACCGGACGGCGTCCCCCTCGCCCGCCGGGGGCGGGGCCCGGGCCGCGTCCTAGGCTCGGGCCACCATGAGCAGCCTCTCCGAGCGCCTCACCCGCGGAACGGCGTCGAGCCCCGCGAAGATCGACCACGCGCGGCGCCTGGTGGCCGACTGGCAACTGCTCGCCGACCTGGCCTTCGCCGACCTCACGCTGTGGGTGCCGCTGTCCTCGGGGTCGTGGTGGTGCGTGGCCCAGGTCCGGCCGCTCACCGCACCGACCAGCCGGCCGGAGGACATGGTCGGCGTCGAGGTGGGCGCCGAGACCGCGGGCCCGTTCGTCGTGGCGCTCCGCGAGGGCCGGCCAGTGACCGACGGGGACCCCGACTGGTCGGGCCCCACGCCGCGCCGCCGCGAGGTCATCCCGGTGCGGCACGAGGGCGTCGGCGTCGCGGTGCTGGCCAAGGAGACCAACCTCGCGGTGACGAGGTCGCCGTCCACGCTCGAGCTCACCTACCTCGACATCGCCGCCGACCTCTGCCTCATGGTGTCGGCGGGGACCTTCCCGCCGGCCAAGCTGCAGGACGCGGAGATGAGCCCGCGCGTCGGGGACGGGCTGGTCCGCCTGGACAAGGCCGGGCGGGTGACCTATGCCAGCCCGAACGCCCTCTCCGCGTACCGCCGCATCGGCGTGGTCGGCGACCTCGCCGGGGCCGTCCTCGCGGAGGTGACGTGCCGCGCGGTCACCGACCGCGTCGCGGGGGAGGCGGCGGCCGCGGGCATCACCGCGGCGCTCGGCGGGCGCCACCTCGACCCCGTGGACGTCGAGGGCGCCAGCGCGACGCTGCTGCTGCGGGCCCTGCCGCTGGAGCCACCCGGCGCCGAGCACGGCGCGCTGGTGCTGGTCCGCGACGTGACCGACGTGCGGCGGCGGGACCGGGCGCTGCTCACCAAGGACGCGACCATCCGGGAGATCCACCACCGGGTGAAGAACAACCTGCAGACGGTCGCGGCGCTGCTGCGTCTGCAGGCCCGCAGGATGACCGAGCCCGCGGCCCGGGCGGCGCTGGAGGAGTCGGTGCGCCGGGTGACCTCGATCGCCGTGGTCCACGAGACCCTCGCGGGCAGCCGGGAGGACGTCGTCGACGTCGACGACGTCCTGGACCAGGTGCTCCCGATGCTCGGCGACCTGACGAGCGTGGGGCCGGCGGCCCGCACGCGGCGGACCGGCTCGTTCGGGGAGCTCCCCGCGGTGGCGGCGACCCCGCTGGTCCTCGCGGTGACCGAGCTGCTGCACAACGCGGCGGAGCACGCCTTCCCCGAGGGGGAGCTGGGCGTGATCGAGCTGGTCGCCGAGCGGGACGGGGACGACCTGCGGGTGCTGGTCCGCGACGACGGCCAGGGGCTGCCCCCCGACTTCGACCCCGCGGCGAGCGACGGGCTGGGCCTGCAGATCGTCCGCACACTGGTCATCAGCGAGCTGGGCGGGAGCCTGGCGATGGGCCCGCTGGAGGGCCGGTCGGGTACCGAGGTCGTGCTGACGCTGCCCGGGAGCGCCTGGCCGCGCCGCTGACCCGCACCGGCCCCGGACGCCGCCGAGGCCGGCCCGGGAGGTCCCGGACCGGCCTCGTGGCGGTCGGTGCGACAGCGGTGGTGCGGTCGCCGCCGGGTGTGCCGGCGGCGCGGTCGTGCCCGGTCGTCAGGCGGTGGTGACCCGGGTGCGAGCCTGGCGCCGCTTCAGCGCGCGCCGCTCGTCCTCGGAGAGCCCACCCCAGACACCGGAGTCCTGGCCGGAGCGCAGGGCCCAGTCCAGGCACGACGAGACCACCGGGCAGCGCTGGCACACGGCCTTGGCCTGCTCGATCTGGACGAGCGCGGGGCCGGTCGTCCCGATCGGGAAGAACAGCTCCGGGTCCTCGTCCCGGCAGAGCGCGCGGTGGCGCCAGTCCATGGCGTTGTACTCCTCGATGTCGTCTGCGGTCGGTACGTCAGTCGCATGTGCTCGGTCGGCCATCGCCGAGCCCCACACCGGTCACCCAGCGCCACGGCGGCAGCGACTATCTGCTTTGTTACCGGCAGGTTGCGTTCCAGCAGCGATGTTTTCACGTGCCGGACGCCTGTCAAGCGATTCGGGGTCGACGCTGACCCCCGCGTGAGCAACCTCACCACGGCCGTGCTAGGCCCGCCACCCGGCAGGAGGAAAACGTCGCGCGGATGCTCAAGAAAGGTGTGTCACGCGATGACGCGCAGCGCGTCGGGGACGTTCCGGATCCGGACCCCCGTGGCGGTTCCCAGGTGGTCGCCGTCGACCTGCCATCCCTGCGGCCGGACGGCGGTCACGGTGAGCTGCTGGAGGTCGTGCCACCGGTGCAGGCCGCGCCCACGCAGGTCCGGCTCCGGGCGCATGGTCTGGCGCAGGGCGCGCAGCATCCGCCCGGTGGTGGTGCGGCCGAGGGCGAAGACGTCCAGCCCGCTGTCGAAGGACGCCTGCGGCGTCGGGTTCACCGGCCGGGCGCCCAGGTAGGTCCAGGGGCTGACGTTGGACACCAGGCAGAGGAACAGCCCTTCGACGGGCGGTTCTCCCGGCACGTGGACGGTCATGGCCGGGCGGCGCCGCTCCCGGCCGAAGAGGAACGCGTTCGTCCCCTCCCGGACGTACAGCGCGCCGGTCGACCGCCGCCCCCGGGACCGGTGGGCCTCGACCCGGGCGATCACCTCGGCGTCGAACCCGAAGCCGGCGGCGAACACGAACCACCGGGGGGCGCTCCACCCCGGGCCGTCGGCGTCGGCCTCGGCCCGGGCGACCGCCTCGGCCGCCGCCGGCGCGACCCCGGTCACCGCCGCGGTGCTGGTGCCGGTGGCGCTCGCGGTGCCGAGCGACACCGAGCGGGTCCGCCCCGCGCGCAACGAGGCGAGGATCTCCGCCGTCGCCTCCACCGGGTCCCGCGAGCGGCCCAGCGCCCGGGAGAAGACGTTGGTCGACCCGCCGGGCACCACGGCCAGCGCGGGCACACCCGGTCCGGGTCCGTCGGCGAGCAGGCCGTCGACCACCTCGTTGACGGTGCCGTCGCCGCCCAGCGCGACGACCACGTCGATGCCGTCGGCGGTGGCCCGGGCGCCGAGTTCCCGGCCGTGCCCGCGGTGCGTGGTCTCGGCGACGTCGACCTTGAGCTCGCTGGCCAGCGCGCCCACCAGCACGTTGCGCGTCTTGGCGGTGGTCGTCGTCGCCGCAGGGTTGACCACCACGAGCGCGCGCATGCCGCCAGGCTAACCAGCGGGTCGCGGCGCACGGGGGAGGGAGCCGGTGCGGACCGGGGGGGACGGCCGGCCGCGTAGTCTCGCCGTCGTGACCGAGGACTGCGGCACGCCCACCCCGCCGCCCCGTCGCCTCGCCGACCGGCTGTTCGGCGCCACGGCGGCGCAGCCCGCGCCGCGCCCCGCCGGGCCGGTGACGCACGCGCCGCCGTCGTTGCGCCGGGCGGCGCTCGTGGTGGCCCTGGAGGGGGCGATCCTCGGCGTCCTCGCGCTGGTGCTGCTCTACCTCACGCTGACCGGCGACCCGGACAGCGTCGCCCGGGCCCTCGCCGAGGTGGTGCTGGCGACGCTGGCCGCGGGGGTGCTCCTCGCCGGCGCGCGCGGGCTCTGGCGGGTGGCTGCCTGGGCCCGCGCGCCGGTGATCGCCCTGCAGCTGTTCCTGGGGCTGACCGGCTTCACCTTCGCCTTCTCGGCCCAGCAGCCGCTGATCGGGCTGCCGATCCTCGCGATGGTGGTCGCGGTGCTCTACCTGCTGGCCGCCCCCGACTCGCGGCTGGCCTACGAGGACAGCTGAGCGAGGACCGGCCCGCTCACACCAGGTCGATCACGTCGGCGATCGAGTCGCAGACCCGGCTCGGCCGGAACGGGAAGCGGCTGACCTCGCTCGCCGCGGTGGAGCCGGAGAGCACCAGCACCGTCTCCAGGCCGGCCTCGATGCCGGCGACGACGTCGGTGTCCATCCGGTCCCCGATCATCATCGTGGACTCCGAATGGGCCTCGATCCGGTTCATCGCGCTCCGGAACATCATCGGGTTGGGCTTCCCGACGAAGTAGGGCTTCGCGCCGGTCGCCGCGGTGATCATCGCGGCCACCGAACCGGTCGCCGGGAGCGGGCCCTCGGGGGAGGGGCCGGTGACGTCGGGGTTGGTCGCGATGAACCGGGCGCCGTTGCCCACCAGCCGGATCGCCCGGGTGATCGCCTCGAAGGAGTACGTGCGCGTCTCGCCGAGGACGACGTAGTCGGGGTCGGTGTCGGTGAGGGTGTAGCCCGCCTCGTAGAGCGCCGTGGTGAGCCCGGCCTCACCGATGACGTACGCCGAGCCGCCCGGCAGCTGCGTGGTGAGGAAGTCCGCCGTCGCCAGCGCCGAGGTCCAGATCGCCTGCTCGGGGACCAGCAGGCCGCTGCGGCTCAGCCGGGCCGCCAGGTCGCGCGGCGTGAAGATGGAGTTGTTGGTCAGGACGAGGAAGCGCCGCCGCCGCTCGACCAGCCGGTCGAGGAACTCCTTGGCCCCGGGCAGGGCGTTCCCCTCGTGGACGAGGACGCCGTCCATGTCGGTCAGCCAGCACTCGATCGGTCCGCGCTCGGTGGTCACGGGGAGAACGCTAGCGGCGCGGTCCCGATCGGTCATCCGAGGCGAACGACGCGAGCGCGTCGTCGGTCAGGCGGAAGACGGTCCACTCGTCCATGGGGACGGCGCCGGCGGCCGCGTAGAACGCGATCGACGGGGTGTTCCAGTCCAGGACGGACCACTCCAGCCGCGAGTAGCCGCGGTCGACGCAGACCTGGGCGAGCGTCCGCAGCAGCTCCCTGCCGAGGCCCGTGCCCCGGTGCCGGGGCTGCACGTAGAGGTCCTCGAGGTAGATGCCGTGGGTGCCCCGCCAGGTCGAGAAGTTGAGGAACCACAGCGCGGTGCCGACCACCTCGCCCCCGACCTCGGCGACGTGGCCGAAGAGGGCGGGGGAGTCGCCGAAAAGGCAGGCGGTGAGCTGCTCCTCGGTGAGCCGCACCTCGTGCAGGGCCTTCTCGTACTCGGCGAGCTCCCGCACCAGGCCGACGACGGCGGGCACGTCCTCGGGTCGGATCGGCCGCACGCTCACGACAGCCCCCGTTCGCTACCGCGGGACGCTCCGCTCCTCGGTCGCTGTCCCCCGCAAGCGGGAGGTGCCTCCAGCCTGCGGCGATGCTCACGTCCCTGTCCGCTCACGACAGCGCCTCCTTCAGGCGGTCCGGCACCAGCCGGCTCAGCGGCGAGAGCACCGGCACCAGCACGGGGGCGAGCAGGTAGCCGTAGGCGAGCACGCAGCCGGTCACGACGGGGGCCACCGCGAAGCCGATCACCAGCAGCACGGCGGTGGCGACCAGCCCGTAGGGGCGCCCGCTCCTGGGGCTGACCAGCGACCGGAAGGAGCGGAACCGGATGTTGGTCACCATCAGCACCGCCGGGACGGCGACGACGAGCAGCACCCAGAGCCGGTCGCGGCCCTGCATGTCGTCGCCGAAGGCGAACACCGAGGCCAGCACGACCCCCGCTGCACCGGGGCTGGGCATGCCGGTGAAGTACCGCTTGTCGGCGGTCGGGTCGATCGTGGTGTTGAAGCGCGCCAGCCGGATCGCCGCGCACGCCACCCACAGGAAGCAGACGACCCAGCCCAGCGGGTCCCACTCGTCGCGGCCCTCGGAGAAGAGGGTGAAGGCCAGCAGCGCCGGGGCCAGGCCGAAGGAGACGAGGTCGGCCAGCGAGTCGAACTGCAGGCCGAAGGGCGTCACCGCCCCGACCAGGCGGGCGACGGCGCCGTCGGTGATGTCGAACAGCACCGACAGGCCGATCAGCACCGCGGCCAGGGTGTACTGGCCCCGGATGGACACGAGGATCGCGGCGAAGCCGCAGAGCATGTTGGCGAGCGTGAACAGGCTCGGCAGCGTCGCCAGCGCCCGGCGCCGGGAGCCCCGGACCGAGCCCCGGACGAACTCCACGGTGGCCGTGCGGCGGGTCTGGGGCGGGCGTTCACCGGATGCGGAGCTGGGCACGGAGCCTCCCTCAGCGGGCCGAGGGCCAGCGGGCGATGACGGTCTCGCCGCCGCGCACGCGCTGCCCCTCGGTCACGGTGATCGTGCACTCGCGCGGCACGAACACGTCCATGCGGGAGCCGAACTTCATCAGACCCATCCGCTGGCCGGTGGCGAGGTGCTGCCCGGGGCCGGTCCGGGTGACGATCCGCCGCGCGAGCACGCCGACGATCTGGCGGAAGACGACCGTGCGCTCGCCGTTGCGCAGCCACAGCTCGCTGCGCTCGTTCCGGTGCGCCGACTCCTTGCGGTAGGCCGCGAGGAAGCTGCCCTTGGTGTAGGAGCTCTGCACGACCTCCCCGGAGTACGGCGAGCGGTTGACGTGCACGTCGACCACCGAGAGGAAGACGCTCACCTGCTGCCAGTCGCCCTCGGGGGCGACCCCCTCCTGCGGCTCGCCGGCGACCATCACCACGCCGTCGGCGGGCGAGAGGACCTCGTCGGGCGACGGCGGCGCGGTGTCGCAGCGCCGGTCGGGGTCGCGGAAGAACAGCGCCATGTACGCCGAGACGGCCAGGAACGGCCAGACGGCCCGTCGGCGTCCGGCCACGCCCAGGGCAGCGGCGGGGAATAGGGGTCCGGTGATGAAAGGCCACCCGGCCCGGTCGATGCGCATCGTGTCCGAACGGTACCGGGCCACCCTGGACCGCCCGGGTCAGGCGGGCGGGGAGGCGCGGTCGGGGTCGGCGCCGAAGGCGGTGGTGCGTACGCGGGGAGGGCCGCCGTACCAGTCCAGGCACACCATCGTGGCGTCGTCGCGCAGGTCACCGCCGGTGGCCCTCAGCACTGCGGCGCCCAGCTCCTGGACGACCTCGCGGGGGTGCAGGGCCGCGCTGCCGGCCAGAGCGGCCGCGACGTCGAGGGAGGCGGCGTTGCGCTCCAGCATCCCGTCGGTCAGGAAGACGATCCGGTCGCCGGGCTCGAGCGGGAAGGACTGCACGGTGAAGGCCCTGCCCGGGACCACGCCGAACGGCGGCTCCACGGCCAGCTCGACCTCCGTCACCTGCCCGCCGCGGAGGCGCAGGGGGAGCGTGTGCCCGGCGTTGACGATCGCCGCGGCACCGGTGTCGAGCTCCACCCGCAGGAGCTGCCCGGTGACGAACTGCCCCGGGTCGAAGCTCTCGGCGAGCGACTCGTTGGCGTACCGAGCCTGGCCCGCCAGGTCCAGGCCCCTGCGGCGCCCGTTCCGGAGCGCCCCGACCAGCAGGGTCGCCAGGAGCGCGGCCTCGACCTGGTGCCCGACCGCGTCGGTGATGGACAGCTGCAGGAAGTGCCGGTCCAGCGTGTAGTCGAAGGTGTCGCCACCCACCGAGCTGGCCGGCTCGAGCCACCCGGCGAGGGTGAACTGGCCCGCCTCGCAGGTGTAGGAGGCCGGCAGCAGCCGGCGCTGGATCTCCGCGGCGAGCGCGAAGGGCGTGGAGCGCTGTCCCCACTCGAAGACGTCGGTGTGCCGGCGCGCGGCGATGAGCACGTAGGCCAGGGCGTGGGCGGCGCTGCTGATGTCGGCGACCTCGTCGCTCGACGGGTACCGCGGGACGTCGAGCTCCAGCAGACCGATGGCGTCGCCCCGATCGGTCACCGGGACGATCAACCGGGCCCCGTCGTCCATCGGCTCGACGTCGGCCAGCTGGGTGCGCAGCACCCGCTCGTACCGCGTGCCGGGCAGCGGTAGCGTCTCGGCCTGCTCCGCGCCGTGGCTGCGGGCGCCCTCGACCCGGCCGGCCGCCGTGAGGCGGACGACGGCCCGTCCGCTGACGTCGGCCAGGAGGAGCGCCACCGCACTCGCGTCGACCATCTCGCCCAGCTCGGCGGCGACCACCTCGACGGCCTCGATGGGGGCTGCCGCCTCCACCTTCTGCAGCACCGCGCCGACGTCGATCACAGAGCCTCCTGGTGTCGGCGGTGGACCAACCCGTTCGTTCGTCCACCGCTGATCGTCTGTGCCCCGCGGCTCCCCGGAGCGAACGTGCTGCTCACCACGGGCGCCGGGCCGCCCGGCGACCCCGTCGGGGGGCGCCCCGGACGACGGACGGCGCCGGCCGACGGGTGTCGACCGGCGCCGTCCGAGGCGGTGGGGGGTCAGGCAGCGGCCTTGGTCTCCCAGAAGATCTTGTCGATCTCGGCGATGTAGTCGAGCAGCTTCTGACCCTCGGCGGGGTCCATGCTGCCCTTGCCGCCGGCCGCGCCCGCCTGCTTGGTGGCCTTGTTGAACAGCTCGTGCAGGTGCGGGTACTTCTCGAAGTGCGGGGGCTTGAAGTAGTCGGTCCACAGCACCCACAGGTGGTGCTTGACCAGGTCGGCGCGGGCTTCCTTGATCAGGACGCACCGCTGGCGGAAGACCGGGTCCTCGTTGCCCTGGTACTTCTCCTGGATGGCCTTGACCGACTCGGCCTCGATCCGGGCCTGGGCCGGGTCGTACACGCCGCAGGGGAGGTCGCAGTGCGCGGTGGCCTCCACGGCGGAGAACATGCGGAACAGACGCATGGGGGTGCCTCCGGTGTCGTGGGGTGGTGTCGTCTGCGACCCTACTCGCGGTGATCGACGGCGACAGTTCGGGAGAGATCGCAGCTCCGCTGCCCAGCGCCTGGGTCCTGGTGCGGGTCAGCGGCCCCTCGATGTCGCCCACCCTCCGCGACGGCGACCGGCTGCTGGCCCGGCGGGTGCCGCCGGGCGGGCACGTCCGTCCGGGTGACGTCGTCCTCGCGCGCTTCCCCGCCCGCCCGGAGCTGCTGACTGTCAAGCGGGCCCGGCGGGCGGTCGACGGCGGGCACTGGGTCGAGGGCGACAACCCGTTCCTGACCGACGACAGCCGCGCCTTCGGGGCCGCCGTCGTCGTGGGCCGGGTGCTGGGGCGGCTGTGGCCGCGCCCCGGCCGGCTGGCCCTTCCCCCGGACCTCGGCTCAGGCCCCGCGTAGCTGCGCGTACCGCTCCACGTGGGCAGCAGCGCGGGACCTGTCGTGGACGGCGAGCCAGCGGATCGCCACGTGCGCACCGCAGCGGCCGACCGCGGTCGGGCCGGGTTTACGCTGCTGTGCCCATGAGCGGAAATGCGGCCACCGGGGACCACGTCGGCACCGACCGGTTCGCCTCCGACCCGGCGTTCGCGGTGCACGAGGGCGGCAAGCTCTCGATGTCCTCGACCCGCTCCATCGGCTCCACCGCCGACCTCGCCCTCACGTACACCCCGGGGGTCGCCCGGGTGTCGAGCGCGATCGCCGCCGAGCCGGAGCTCGCCCGGCGGTTCACCTGGGCGCCCCGCGTCGTCGCCGTCGTCTCCGACGGCACCGCCGTGCTCGGCCTGGGCGACATCGGTCCGGTCGCCTCGCTCCCGGTCATGGAGGGCAAGGCCTGCCTCTTCAGCGAGTTCGCCGGGCTCTCCTCGGTGCCGATCGTCCTCTCCACCACCGACGTCGACGAGATCGTCGAGACGGTGGCGGCGATCGCGCCGTCGTTCGGGGGGATCAACCTCGAGGACATCAGCGCGCCGCGCTGCTTCGAGATCGAGGCGCGGCTGCGCGAGCGCCTCGACATCCCTGTCATGCACGACGACCAGCACGGGACGGCGATCGTCGTCCTCGCCGCGCTGCGCAACGCCGCGACGGTGGTCGGCCGCGAGCTGGGGGACCTGCGGGTGGTCGTCTCCGGCGCGGGCGCCGCCGGCGTCGCCTGCACCAAGATCCTGCTCGAGGCGGGCGTCGGGGAGATCGCCGTCGCCGACTCCCGGGGGGTCCTGCACACCGGTCGGGAGGGGCTGACCGGTACCAAGCGCTGGCTGGCGGAGAACACCAACGCCTCGGGCTTCGCCGGCTCGATGGTGTCGGCGCTGCGCGGGGCCGACGTCTACCTGGGGGTCTCCGGGGGATCGGTGCCCGAGGCGGCGATCGCGTCGATGGCCGAGGACTGCATCGTCTTCTCGCTCGCCAACCCGACGCCCGAGGTGGACCCGGAGATGGCGGCGAGATACGCCGCGGTCGTCGCCACCGGCCGCAGCGACCTGCCCAACCAGATCAACAACGTGCTGGCGTTCCCCGGCGTCTTCCGCGGCGCCATCGACGCCGGCGCGAGGCGCATCACCGAGGAGATGAAGCTGGCCGCGGCGACCGCGATCGCCGGCGTCGTCGGTGACGAGGTGCGGGCCGACTACATCGTGCCCAGCCCCCTGGACCGCCGCGTCGCGACCGCCGTCGCCGAGGCCGTGGCCGCCTGCGCGAGGGAGCAGGGCGTCACCCGCTGATCGTGGGCCGGTAGACCCGGCCCAGCACGCCGGCGAGCAGCCGCTCGGCGACCGGCCGGGGGAGCGCGGCGACGAGGGCGTGCACCGGCGCCATGCGCACGGGCAGCGATCCGCCGGAGACCCCCGCCAGCTCCAGCAGCGCCTCGACCTCGGCGACCGTCAGCGCCGCCGGGTCGATCGTGGCCGCCGCGGCCACCAGCCCGGGGTCGGGCACCGGTGGGGGCAGCGCGGCGGCGGCGCGCGCGGCGTCGCGGAGGTCGGCGAGCAGGGCCTCCACCCGGTCGGCGGCGGCCGCCGTCACGGTGAGGTGCAGGGTGGCGGGCAGGTCGCCGCCGTCCTGGGCGAAGGGCGGCTGCGGCTGCAGCAGCCAGCCGCGCGCCGTCATCTCGTCGGCGAGGTGGAGGACGTCCACGCCGTCGGGGCCGTCCGTGGCCAGGGCGACCAGCGTCGCGACCGGCCGGCCGACCACCCGGAGACCGTCGACCGCGGCGGCACCGTCGGCGAGCCGCAGCGCGGCCTCCCGCGCCCGGCGGGCCAGCTCCCGGTACCCGTCGGTGCCCAGCCAGCGGTGCACCGCCCAGGCGGCCGCCATCGCCCCCGCGGGACGGGTGCCGGCCAGCGTCGGGTTCACCACCGGGTATCCCGGCCAGCCGGCGGTGCTGAACCAGTGCGCGTGCCGCAGCTCCGGGGTGGCGGTGAGCAGCACCGAGACGCCCTTGGGCGCGTAGCCGTACTTGTGCAGGTCCACCGACAGCGACGTCACCCCCGGCACGGAGAGGTCGAAGGGCTCGGGGACGTCGTCGAGGTAGGGGAGCACCCACCCGCCGATGCAGGCGTCCACGTGGCAGGGGACACCGGCCGCGGCCGCGAGCCCCGCGATCCGGCCCACCGGGTCGAGCACCCCGTGCGGGTAGGAGGGCGCGCTGACGACCACCAGGACCGTCCGCTCGTCCAGCTGCCGCTCCACCGCCGACGGCTCCGCCCGGCAGGTCTCCGGATCGACGGGGAGGTCCACGACCTCGACGCCGAACAGGTGCGCGGCCTTGCGGAAGGCCGCGTGCGCGGTGACCGGCAGGAGGAGCCGCGGCCGCCCCGAACCGCCGCGGGCGCGCCACTGCTCGCGGGCGGCGAGGACGGCGAGCGCGCAGCTCTCGGTGCCGCCGCTGGTCAGCGTCCCCACCGCGTCCGGACCGCCGCCGAGCAGCCCGAGCGCGGCGCCGACGAGGTCGTTCTCGATGCGGGCCACGCTGGGGAAGGCGGTGGGGTCGAGGGCGTTGGTCCACTGGAACGCCGCCTGCGCGGCGGCGGCGAGCTCGTCGACCTCGGCGCGGCCGGAGTCGTAGACGTAGGCCATGGTGGCGCCGCCGTGGGTGGGCACGTCCCCGGCCTGCAGCGCGGCGAGCTCGGCGAGCACCTCGGTCGGGTTCACGCGGGGACCTCCTGGGTCGGGACGGCGTCGAGCCGGTAGCGGGCGAGCACGGGGACGCTGGCCAGGACGAGCAGTGCAGGCACGACGGTGAAGCCGAGCCGGACGGCGAGGACGGCGCCGCTGGACTGCGCGACGACCTGGTCCCCGGTGGAGGAGACGTAGCCGGCGACCGCGAGCAGGCCCCCGAGCAGGCCGGGGCCGACGGCCAGGCCGAGGGTCTCGGCCGCGGTCCAGACGCCGGTGAACACCCCCGCCCGGCGCTCGCCGGAGGACGCCTCGTCGACGGCGATGACGTCGGGGAGCATCGCCAGCGGGAACATCTGCATCCCCGCGTAGCCGATGCCGACCAGCACCACCAGTGCGACCGCCGCGTCCGTGCCGCCCTCGGGGACGACGGCGAGCGCGGCCGCGGCGCAGGCGAACAGCAGCGACGCGGCCAGCAGCGCGGTGCGCTTGCCGACCCGGCGGCCGACCCGCAGCCACACCGGCATGACCAGGATCGCCGGGCCCACCAGCGCGGCGAACAGCAGCGTCCCGGCGGCGGGGTCGCCCAGCACCTGCTCGGAGAAGTAGGGGACGCCGGCCAGCATGACCCCGATGCCCAGCGCCTGGACGACGAAGCCGGTGAGCAGCACCCGGAACGGTCGCGCCCGCCACGCCAGCCGGAGCGTGGCGAGCAGCCGGCCCTCGCTGCGCACCCGGGTCAGCGTCGGCGCGTTGCTGGTGCCGACGACGGCGCCGAGCATCCCGAGGGCGAGCAGGACCGCGACGAACACCGCCATGGCCAGGTAGCCGCCGCGGCCGTCGCCGAAGGCGTCGACGACGGCGGGCGCGCCCGCGCCGGCCAGCAGGATGCCGAGCGCGAGCGCCGCGACGCGCCAGGACATCAGCGTCGACCGCTCGTCGGGGTCATCGGTGATCTCGGCCGGCTGGGCCACGTAGGGCACCTGGAAGCAGCCGTAGGCGGTGGCGGCGAGCAGGAAGGTGACCGCCACCCACGCCGCTGCCGCCGCCGGCGGGGCGCCGGGCCCGGCGAAGACGAGCACGAAGAGCGGGGGCAGGGCGACCCCGCCGGCCAGCATCCACGGTCGGCGGGGCCCCCAGCGACTGCTCGTCCGGTCCGAGCGGCTGCCGATCCAGGGGTTGAGCAGCACGTCCCACGCCTTGGGTGCGAAGACCACGAGGCCGGCGATCCCGGCGGCCACGCCGAGCACGTCGGTCAGGTAGTACAGGAGCAGCAGCCCGGGCACGGTGCCGAACGCGGCCGTCGCGATCGAGCCCGTGGCGTAGCCCAGGTGGGTGCCCCGGGAGAGCCGGGACCTCGATGAGACGGCGGTCACAAGATCAGGACCGTAGCGGTTCAGTCGCCCTTCACGTTCACCAGCTGGCGCAGCGTGTGCCGAACCTCGACCAGGTCGGCGGCGTCGGCCATGACGACGTCCACGTCCTTGTAGGCGGCGGGGATCTCGTCGAGGAACGCGTCGCTGTGCCGCCACTCGATGCCGCGCATCGACTCCTCGAGCTGGGCGCGGGTGAAGGTCCGGCGGGCCTTGCTCCGCGAGTAGACCCGGCCGGCGCCGTGCGGCGAGCTGTTCAGCGACTCCGGGTTGCCGAGGCCGGTGACGACGTAGCTCGCCGTCCCCATCGACCCGGGGATCAGCCCGGCCTGCCCCCTCCTGGCCTCGATCGCGCCCTTCCGGGACACCCACAGCTCTTCGCCGACGTGCCGCTCGTGCTGGCTGAAGTTGTGGTGGGCGTTGATCCGTTCGAGCTCGGGGGTGGCGTCGGCGCGCATGTGCCGGGCCAGGGCGTCGGCGACCCGGTCCATCATCTCCTCGCGGTTGAGGAGCGCGAAGTGCTGGGCCCACCGGAGCTCGGCGATGTACCGGTCGAACTCCGGGGTGCCCTCGTCCAGCCAGGCGAGGTCGCGGTCGGGTAGGTCGAGACCGTCGCGCCGCGCCCGCTCCTGGGCGATCGCGATGTGCTTCTGGGCGATCTTGTTGCCCACCCCGCGGCTGCCCGAGTGCAGGAAGAGCCACACCTGGTCGCGCTCGTCGGCGGTCACCTCGATGAAGTGGTTGCCGGATCCCAGGCTGCCCAGCTGCAGCGCCCAGTTCGGCGCCGTCGTCGTCACCGAGTGCAGCACGCGGTCGCCGAGCTCCTCGGCCGTCGCCTCGAGCTCGGCGACCCGGCGGCGGGCGGTCGCGGTCAGCTTCTTGTTGTACCGGCCGGCCGACAGCGGGACGGCCCGCTCGATGTCGCCGCGCAGCGGTGCCAGGGGGCCGCGCGCCCGCACCTCGTCCACCGACCACGGCGTGCGGACGGCGATCATGCCGCAGCCGATGTCGACGCCCACCGCGGCCGGGATGATCGCGGCCCGCGTCGGGAGCACGGAGCCCACGGTGGCCCCCTTGCCCAGGTGCGCGTCGGGCATCAGCGCCACGTGCGGGTGCACGATGTCGAGGGAGGCGGTGCGCTCGGCCTGCCGGCGGGTCTCGTCGTCGAGGATGCTGGCCCAGTTCAGCAGCTTCTCCGCAAGTCTCTCCACCCCTGGATTCTGCGGGGACCGGTGACCTCCGGCGACCTGTTTGCCGCACCCCCGGTCCGCGGGTACCTGCTCCCCATGGCGAGCGTTGCGGCGACGGGTCAGTGGGTCGACCCCGACGACGGCATCCGGTACCCCGCCGGGGAGGTCCACGCCTGGGAGCGCGGGCGCAACGAGACCGTGTGCGGGCTGGCGCTCAGCCGGTCGAGGCTCGCCCGCTTCCCGCACGTCGGTTGGCCCGACGTGCAGCCGGAGTCCGGCCGGCACGCCGAGGAGGTGCAGTCGGTGTGCCGCCGCTGCCGGGCCGGTCAGGGCGCCCGGCGCGACGACCGCGGCTGGACGCGGACCAACCCGCGCCCGTGAGGGCGCGGCTCAGCCGGAGGTGAGCAGCCGGTCGACCACCGGGGCGAGCGCCGTGTGCAGCCCGGTGTTGCTGTACGAGAACACCACCGTGGCGACGACGAACAGCGGCACGAGGGCGACCTTCTCGATCGTGGCCCCGGTGCGGATGGGGGAGAGGGCCAGCCGCCTGCGCTTGACCAGCCACAGGAGCGGCACGGGCACCCCCGCGGTGGTGATCGCGTCGCCCAGCACGTGGGTCAGCACGCCCGCCGCGACGGCCCACGGCAGCCAGGCCGGCGGTGCCATGTGCCCGAGCAGCAGCCAGGCGCCGCCCCAGGAGAGCAGCAGGTTGCCCAGGATGGTCGTCTCGGTGCGGCCCGGGATGACGAAGTGCAGCGCCCGCAGCGCCAGCCCGATCCCCAGCGCCATCAGCAGCAGGCTCGACCAGTAGGCGCCGGCCGCGGCGAGGGCCAGCGCCCCGAACGCCAGCGGCGCGAGGACCGCGTCGTGCGTGCCCCAGCGGTGGCCGCCGGCGAGCGCGCCGATCGCCCCCGCCGGCACGTCGGTGACCGGGCCCCACATGTCGGAGACGGTGGAGCTGCGGTGGTCGAGGTCGGGCAGCATCGCGAACCCGCCGACGGCAGCGATCCAGGCGCCCTGGGCGACGGGGCCCTGCACGGGTGCCCAGGGCAGGGTGGCGGCGCCGACGGCGAGTCCGGAGAGCGCGTGCGAGTGACCGAGCACCTACGGAGGGTGCCTGGCGAGCGGGGTGCAGCGGCGCAGGCTCGCGGAGGGGCCGGCGGAACCGGCCCGCTGCGACGAATTCGTGGGATCAGCGGGTGGTGGCCACGAGTGCGTCGCGCTCGGCGCGCGAGCTCCCCGTCCGTCGTCCCTCAGTCGTCCAGGTCGTCGTCGTCCGTGCCCCCGCGGGCCAGCCAGGTGGCCAGCCGCTCGACGGGGACCTCGAAGTCGGGGTGCTGGTCCACGAACGCCTGCATCTGGTCGGCCAGCCAGGCCAGGGTGACCTGCTCGGTGCCGCGCCGCTCGGCCAGTTCCTCCAGGCCCCGGTCGGTGAAGTACATGCCGGAGAACCTACGACGCCCGGCCCCCGTGGTGTTCGGGGGCCGGGCGCGGAAGGGGGACGCGAGCGTCCGCGGGGTCAGTCGGCGAAGGCCTCGGCGACCAGCTTGCGCTGCTCGACCTCGTGGACCTTGGCCGAGCCGACGGCGGGGCTGGCCGACGCGCGGCGGCTGACCCGCCGGAGCGTGCGGCCCTCGGGCAGCTCCTCGGGCAGGTTGACCGCCATGAACTGCCAGGCGCCCATGTTCGCCGGCTCCTCCTGCACCCAGACCACGTCCGTGGCCTCCGGGTAGCGCTCGAGCTCCGCCCGGATCTGCTCGGCCGGCAGCGGGTAGAGCTGCTCGACGCGGACGATCGCGGTGTCAGCGGTGCCCTCGTTCTCCCGCTGCGCCATCAGGTCGTAGGCGACCTTGCCGCTGCAGAGCAGCACCCGGCGCACCGCCGAGGCCTCCAGCGGCTCGCCACCCACCCCGGTGTCGGGGAGCACCGGCCGGAAGTTCTCCTCGGTGAAGTCCTCCACGGGGCTGACCGCAGCCTTCGCCCGCAGGAGCGACTTCGGCGTGAACACCACCAGCGGGCGGTGCACGTCGGAGAGCGCCTGGCGCCGCAGCAGGTGGAAGTAGTTGCCGGGGGTGGTGCAGTTGGCGACGGTCATGTTGTTCTCCGCCGACAGCTGCAGGAACCGCTCGATCCGACCGCTGGAGTGGTCCGGGCCCTGGCCCTCCATGCCGTGCGGCAGGAGCAGGACGACGCCGGAGCGCTGGCCCCACTTCGCCTCACCGGAGCTGATGAACTCGTCGATGACCATCTGCGCCCCGTCGACGAAGTCGCCGAACTGGGCCTCCCACAGCACGAGCGCCTTGGGGTTGGCCACGGAGTAGCCGTACTCGAAGCCGAGCGCGGCGTACTCGCTGAGCAGCGAGTCGTAGACGAAGAACTTCGCCTGCTCCTCGGTCAGGTTGGCCAGCGGCGTGTACTCGGCGCCGTTCTCCCGGTCGATAAGGACCGAGTGGCGCTGCACGAAGGTGCCGCGGCGGGAGTCCTGGCCGGCCAGCCGCACCGGCACCCCCTCCATGAGCAGCGACCCGAACGCCAGCAGCTCACCCATGGCCCAGTCGATGCCGCCCTCGCTGGCCATCGCGGCCCGCCGCTCGAGCATCTTCTGCAGCTTCGGGTGGGGCGTGAAGTCCGTCGGGAAGGAGACGTGCGCGTCGCCGATGGTCTTGAGGACCTCCTGCGTGATCGCCGTCTGCACCGTGGACTCCTGCGGCGTGCGCGGGTCCATGACCGGCTCGGGCTTCGAGGAGTCCTGCGCGTCGTGGGTCTCGGCGAAGGCGCGCTCGAGCTGGCCGCGGTAGTCCTTGAGGGCCTCCTCGGCCTCCTCGAGCGTGATGTCGCCGCGACCCACCAGCGCCTCGGTGTACAGCTTCCGCACCGAGCGCTTGCGGTCGATGATGTCGTACATCTGCGGCTGGGTCATCGAGGGGTCGTCGCCCTCGTTGTGGCCGCGGCGGCGGTAGCAGACGAGGTCGATGACGACGTCCTTCTTGAACGTCTGCCGGTACTCGACCGCCAGCCGGGCCACCCGGACGCAGGCCTCCGGGTCGTCGCCGTTGACGTGGAAGATCGGCGCGTTGACCATCCGCGCGACGTCGGTGGAGTACAGCGTCGAGCGCGCCGAACCGGGGCTGGTGGTGAAGCCGACCTGGTTGTTGATGACGACGTGCACGGTGCCGCCGGTGCGGTAGCCGCGCAGCTGGGAGAGGTTCAGCGTCTCCTGGACCACGCCCTGGCCGGCGAACGCCGAGTCCCCGTGCAGCAGGACGGGGAGGACGGTGAAGCCCTGCTCGCCCTTGTCGATCATGTCCTGCTTGGCGCGGACGATGCCCTCGAGGACGGGGTTGACCGTCTCCAGGTGGCTGGGGTTGCTGGCCAGGGAGACGGCGATCTCCGCGTCCTCGCGGAACGGGTTGCGGAACGTGCCCGTGGCCCCGAGGTGGTACTTCACGTCGCCGGAGCCCTGGACGGTGCCCGGGTCGATGTTGCCCTCGAACTCGCCGAAGATCTTGGCGTAGCTCTTGCCGAGCACGTTGGCCAGGACGTTGAGCCGGCCGCGGTGGGCCATGCCGATCGCGACCTCGTCCAGGCCGTGGTCCGTGCCGGCGATGAGCACCTCGTCGAGGATCGGGATGACCGACTCCCCGCCCTCGAGGCTGAACCGCTTCTGCCCGACGTACTTGGTCTGCAGGAAGGTCTCGAACGCCTCCGCGGCGTTGAGCCGGCCGAGCACGTGCTTCTGCTTCTCGCGGTCGGGTTGCGCGTGCTTGAGCTCGATCCGCTGCTGGAGCCACTCGCGCTCCTCGGGATCGGTGATGTGCATGTACTCCACGCCGACCGTGCGGCAGTAGGAGTTGCGCAGCACGCCGAGGATGTCCCGCAGCGGCATGAGGCGCTCACCGGCGAAGCCGCCGACCGGGAACTTCCGGTCGAGGTCCCACAGGGTCAGCCCGTGCTGGAGGATGTCCAGGTCGGGGTGGGTGCGGACCTTGAACTCGAGCGGGTCGGTGTCGGCCATGAGGTGGCCGTTGCGCCGGTAGGACTCGATGACCTCGATGACCCGGGCTTCCTTGTCGATCTGCCCCTCGCGCGTGACCCGCACGTCCGGCATCCAGCGCACCGGCTCGTAGGGGATCCGCAGCGAGCGGAAGACCTCGTCGTAGAAGCCGTCCTCGCCCAGCAGCAGCGAGTGCAGCTTGCGCAGGAAGTCGCCCGACTCCGCGCCCTGGATGATCCGGTGGTCGTAGGTGGAGGTGAGCGTGATGATCTTCGAGACGCCCATCTCGGTGAGCACCTCGGGGCTCATCCCCTGGAACTCGGCGGGGTACTCCATCGCGCCCACGCCGATGATCGCGCCCTGCCCGGCGGTCAGCCGCGGCACCGAGTGGTTGGTGCCGATGGTGCCGGGGTTGGTCAGGCTGATCGTGGTGCCGGAGAAGTCCTCCATCGTCAGCTTGTTGTTCCGGGCGCGGCGGATGATGTCCTCGTAGGCGGCCCAGAAGCCGGCGAAGTCCAGCTCCTCGGCGCCCTTGATGGAGGCCACGACCAGCGACCGCGAGCCGTCGGGCTTGGGCAGGTCGATCGCCAGCCCGAAGTTGACGTGCTCGGGCGCCACCAGCACCGGCTTGCCGTCGATCTCGGCGAAGGCGCTGTTCATGTTGGGGAACGAGTCCAGCGCCCGGACCAGCGCGTAGCCGATCAGGTGCGTGAAGGAGATCTTGCCGCCACGCGCGCGGGCCAGGTGGTTGTTGATGACGATCCGGTTGTCGACCAGCAGCTTGGCCGGCACCGCCCGCACGCTCGTCGCCGTGGGCACGGTCAGCGAGGCGTTCATGTTCTTGACCACCGCCGCGGCGGCGCCCCGCAGCGGGGACTGCTTGCCCTCGCCCGCCGGCGGCTTGGGTGCGGGGGGAGCGGCCTTGGCGGTGGCAGGAGCGGCCTTGGCGGCGGGGGGAGCGGCCTTGGCGGCGGCAGGGGCGGCGGGCTGGTCGGTCTTCTGCACGGGCGGGCTCCCCGTCGGCTGGGACCCGGCGGCCGGGCGCTGGACGTCGGGCTTCTTGGCGGCGGGGGCCGCGGGCGCGGGGGAGGCCGGGGCCTCGGCGGGGGCCGCCTCCTTCGCGGCCGGCGCCGCGTTCCCCGACGGCGCGTGCTCCCGGTCGCCACCGGCCGGCGGACCGGGACGGTAGTCGGCGAAGAACTCGTGCCACGCCTGATCGACGCTGGACGGGTCGGCGAGGAACTGCTGGTACATCTCCTCGACCAGCCACTCGTTGGTGCCGAAACCGGCGACCGGGGACGAGTTGGACGACGGTCGGGATGAACTCACGCTTGACACGGGGTCGAGTGCCTTCTTCGTCTCGGGGCTGCGTCTGAGGGGCGCGTCGCTGGACCGGGTGTCGAGTCTACGCCCGTCCCCGGTCGCCGACCGGGTGCAGAGCCGGATCCGCGCGCCCGTCCCACGTCGGGGTCAGTGGGTGGCGCCGTGGGCGACCAGGAGATCGACCAGGGCGTCGTTGCCACTGGCCTGGTCGTCGTCCTCCTGCCGGTGCCTGGCCGCCGCCACGCGGCTGATGTCGAGCGCGCTGGCACCGTCGTGCGTGGTGGCGTTGACGTCGGCCCCCGCGTCCAGCAGAGCCCGGACGATCTCCGGTGCGTCCCCCGTCGCGCCCGCCGCCACGGCGGTGTGCAGCGGGGTGCGCCCGGTGTCGGGATCCCGGCGGTCCACGTCGGCGCCGGCGTCCAGGAGCAGGCGCACCAGCTCCGCGCTGCCGCCGGCGGCCGCGGCGTGCAGCGCGCCCCCGTCGGCGTCGGCCCCGCGCGCCAGCAGCAGCCGCGCGGCGCCCGCGGCGCCCCCGTACGCGGCCCAGGCCAGCAGGTCGACCCCCGTGGCCGGGTCGGTCAGCGCCGCCCCGCCGTCCAGCTCCGCGGTGAGCCGGTCGACGTCGTCGAGGTAGGCGGCGCTGGGGGCGTCGACGACCGCCCCGAGCTCCACCAGCACCGGGACCAGATCGGGCGCGTGCTCCAGCGCCACGTGCAGCGGTGTGCGGTGCTGGTCCGTGCGCGCGGCGAGGTCCGCCCCGGCCGAGGCGAGGACGCGGACGACCTCGACCCGGTCGCAGGCGACCGCCAGGTGCAGGGGGGTCCAGCCGTCCTGGCCGTCCCGTTCGACGGAGCCCTCGAGCAGCTGGGGCGAGTCGGCGACCGCCGACCGGACGGCATCGGTCTCGCCGTCGGCGATCAGCCGGCCGAGTCGTTGGACGGTCATGCGAGTGGTCACGCGTTCTCCGTTCTGCGTTCGCGGCTGCCCGGCGCGTGCTCTCGACCGGGGCGGGGGCGTGGGACGAGCCCCCGGCCGTCTCAGGCGATGTCGCGGCGGACGGCCAGGAAGGTGCCCAGCAGGGCCGCCACGAGACCGTAACCGAGCAGCAGGAGACCGCCCTGCCACGCCTCCAGGAGCTCGGGGCCCTGGAAGGTCGCGGTGAGCGCCTCCAACGCACCTCCCGGCATCCACTTGTACGCCCCCGAGGTGGCCGGGATCGACCGGATGATCGGCTCGATGACGAACAGGTAGACCAGCCCGCCGACGATCGCCCCGACCTGGTTGCGCAGCAGAGCACCGAGCCCCACGCCGATGACCGCGTAGATGATCAGCGCCAGCCCGGAGCTGCCCAGCGTGCCGAGGTTGTCCGCGTCCAGCGCCGGCGCCGCGCCGCGCGCCCCGGCGTGGATCGCGACGGTCGCGTAGTTGACGACCAGCACGACCAGCGCGAACAGCGTCGCCGCCAGCGCGTAGGCCAGCAGCTTGGCGATCACGACGCGGCCGCGGCGCGGGGTGGTCAGGAACGTCGGCGTCGCCGTCCGGTGCCGGTACTCCTGGGTCATCCCGATGATGCCGACGATGAGGAAGAGGACGTTGACGTTCACGGCGTTCGCCATCGCCAGCGCTTCGTAGATCGGCGTGCCCACGGCCGGGATGCCCGACTCGGGGTTGCCGGCGAAGGAGGTGAGCAGGACGGCGAAGCCGATCACCATGACGCAGGCGCCCAGCAGCAGGCCCAGCCACACCCTGGTCGTGAACAGCTTGGTCCACTCGGCGCGGATCAGGTGGGTCATCGCGAGAGCTCCGGGGTCGTCGCGCCGGCGGCGTACTGCTCCTGGCCGGCGGTGAGCTGGAAGTAGATCTCCTCCAGGCCGCTGGTGCGCGAGCGCAGCTCGTGCAGCTCCACCCCGGCGGTGAAGGCGCGGGCGCCGACCTCGGCGGTGGTGCGGCCGGTGACGGTCAGGGAGTCGCCGTCGAGCGTGACGGACGTGCCGTCGGCGCGCAGCGAGTCGGCCAGCCGGGTCGCCTCGGGACTGCGCACCAGCACCGAGCCGGCGCCGTCGGCCCCGGCGCGCAGCTGCGCCATCGAGCCCTCGCGGACCAGCCGGCCGGCGCCGACGATGACGACGCGGTCGACGGTCTGCTCCACCTCCGAGAGCAGGTGGCTGGAGACCAGCACCGTGCGGCCCTGGTCGTGGGCGAGGTGGCGGAGGAAGCCTCGCAGCCACTGGATGCCCTCGGGGTCCAGGCCGTTGGCCGGCTCGTCGAGCACCAGCACGGAGGGATCGCCGAGCAGCGCCGTGGCCAGCCCGAGCCGCTGGCGCATCCCGAGGGAGTAGCCGCCGGCGCGCCGTCCCCCGGCGTCGGCCAGCCCGACCTGGGCCAGCACCGCGTCGGCGCGCTCGACCGGCAGCCCGGCCGCGCGGCAGTAGACGCGCAGGTGGTTGCGGCCGGACCGGGCCGGGTGGAAGGCGGTCTCCAGGACCGCGCCGACGGTGCGGACCGGCTCCCGCAGCGCCGTGTACGGGGTGCCGTCGAACGTGGCGGTGCCCGCGTCGGGGCGGACCAGCCCGAGCAGCATGCGCAGCGTGGTGGTCTTGCCCGCGCCGTTGGGGCCGAGGAACCCGGTGACCGTGCCCGGCTCGACGGTGAAGCCCAGGTCGCTCACCGCCCGGACGGAGCCGAAGGACTTGGTGAGCCCCCGGACCTCGACCCGCACGGGGTCGGTCACGGGGGAGTGGGGGGTGGCGATGTCGCGCCTCCGATCTGGTGGCCCGTGTCCCGCCCATCCAAGCGCACCGGCACGACGTTCCGGCACCCCGCGGGCACGTTTTCCACCGCTCCGTTGCCCGCGCGCCCGGTGTGCGTGACCCCGGGCACACGGCCGCGCGCCGTCCCTTAGAGTGCGCGCCGTGAGCGAGCCCGCGAACGCCTACACCACGGTCGTCGTCGGAACCGACGGGTCGGAGTCCTCGCTGCGCGCGGTCGCCCGGGCCGGGGCACTGGCCGGCGCCTGCGGCGCGACGCTGGTGGTCGCCTGCGCCTACCTCCCCACGGAGACCGACGACCGGGAGCTCGCCCGGGCGCAGGACGTGCTGGGGGACGAGGCCTACCAGGTGGTCGGGTCCCACCCCGCCGAGGAGACCGTGCGCACCGCCGCCGAGCGCGCACTGGCATCCGGCGCCTGCGACGTGCGCACCGTGGCGGTGATGGGATCACCGGTCGAGACGCTGCTGGAGGTCGTCCGCCGGGAGAAGGCGGACCTGCTCGTCGTCGGCAACCGGGGCCTCAACAGCATCAAGGGCCGGCTGCTGGGCTCGGTCCCGGCCGACGCCACCCGCCGGTCGGGGTGCGACGTGCTGGTCGTCCACACCACGGACTGAGGTCCGGGGCGCATGGACGACGCCGGGGCGGGTCCTGAGCCGGGCGCCCGCGAGGCGCTGGAGCGGCTGCTGCTCGGCGGCCCCCGGCGCTACACCCGCCTGGACGTCGGCCGGATGGCCGGCATGCCACCGGAGCGGACGCAGCGGCTGTGGCGGGCGCTCGGCTTCCCCGACGCCGCCGACGACGACCCCGCTTTCACCGACGCCGACATCGCCGCGCTGGGCGTCCTCTCGACCCTGATCGACTCCGGCTTCGTCGACACGGAGAGCGAGGCCTCCATCGCCCGGGCGATGGGGCAGTCGCTCTCCCGGTTGGCCGACTGGCAGACCGACATGCTGGCCGACGCGCTGCTGCGCGGGGCGCGGGCCGACGAGGACCCGGCCGCGACCACGGAGCGGGCGGTGGCCGCCGCCCAGGCGCTCCTGCCCCGGCTGCGCGAGGTGCAGGACTACGTCTGGCGCCGGCACCTGGTGGCCAACGTCGACCGCCTGCTGGCCGCGACCGGGCCCGGCGACCGCCGGGAGCTGGCGGTGGGCTTCGCCGACCTCGTCGGCTACACCTCGCGCAGCCGCGGCATGGGTGGCCGCGAGCTCGGCGCGATGGTCGAGGACTTCGAAAGCACCGCCGCCGAGGTGATCGCCCGGCACCACGGCCGGGTGGTGAAGACCGTCGGCGACGGCGTCCTCTTCACCGCGTGGTCGGCGACGGACGCCGCGGACATCGGCCTGGAGCTCCCCGACGCCTGGGCGGCCGACGACCGCCCGCCCCTGCGGGTCGGCGCCGCCTACGGCGCGGTCCTCACCCGGCTCGGCGACGTGTACTCGCCGGTGGTCAACCTCGCCAGCCGGCTGACGTCGCTGGCCCGACCGGGCGCCCTGCTGGTCGACCGGGACCTCGCCGACCGGTTGCGCGCGGTGGGCGACTACCGGGTCCGGCCGCTGCGGCGGGTGTCGGTGCGCGGCTACGACCACCTGCAGCCGTGGCTCGTGCGGCGGGCGAGGGTGGTCGCGGAGGACGCCGGCAGCGGCTACGGGGAGGACGCCTTCGACGTCGACGACGACCCGTCGGCGAGCCGGGACTGAGCGCCTCGCGGGCGCTTGGCAGGCTGCAGGGGTGAGCGCCACCCTCGTCGCCCGCGGACTGGCAGCCGGTCACGGCGCCCGCGTGCTCTTCGCCGACCTCGATCTCGTCGTCGCCCCGGGCGACGTCGTCGGCCTGGTCGGGGTGAACGGCGCCGGCAAGTCGACCCTGCTGCGCACGCTGGCCGGGGAGCTCCCTGCCGAGTCCGGGAGCATCTCCCTCAGCCCGCCGACGGCGACGCTCGGCTACCTGCCGCAGGAGCACGAGCGCCGCCCGGGGGAGACGGTCCTCGCCGCGCTGGCGCGCCGCACCGGTGTCGCCTCGGCGCAGGCGGAGCTCGACGCCGCCACCGAGGCGCTCGCGGCGGGGCAGGCCGGCGCCGACGACGCGTACGGCGACGCCCTGGAGCGCTGGCTGGCCCTGGGCGGGGCCGACCTCGACGAGCGGGCCGCCGAGGTCGTCGCCGAGGTGGCGCCGGGGGTCGCGCTCCACGCGCCGACCACCGGGTTGTCCGGTGGCCAGGCCGCCCGCGTCGGGCTGGCCGCGCTGCTGCTGAGCCGCTACGACGTCCTGCTCCTCGACGAGCCGACCAACGACCTCGACCTCGCCGGCCTGGACCAGCTGGAGCGGTTCGTCGCCGGCTCCCGGTCCGGCGTGGTCGTGGTCAGCCACGACCGCGAGTTCCTCGCCCGCACGGCCACCCGGATCGTCGAGCTGGACCTGGCCCAGCAGCTCGTGCGGGTGCACGACGGCGGTTACGAGGCCTACCTGGTGGAGCGCGAGATCGCCCGGCGGCACGCGCGCGAGGAGTTCGAGGAGTTCGCCGACACGAAGGCCGGGCTCGAGGCGCGCGCGCGGATGCAGCGCAACTGGATGGCCAAGGGCGTCCGCGACGCGGTCAAGAAGTCGAAGGACCCCGACAAGCACATCAAGAACTTCAACCGGGCGTCGGCAGAGAAGCAGGCCGCGAAGGCGAAGCAGACGGAGCGGCTGATCGAGCGGCTCGACGTGGTCGAGGAGCCGCGCAAGGAGTGGGAGCTCCGCATGGAGATCGCCGCCGCCCCCCGCGCGGGGGCCGTCGTGGCGACCCTGCGCGGTGCGGTCGTGCGGAGGGGTCCCTTCACCCTCGGGCCGGTGGACCTCCAGGTGGACTGGGGTGACCGCATCGCCATCACCGGCGCCAACGGCTCCGGCAAGTCGACGCTGCTGGCGGCGCTCCTCGGCCGCCTGCCGCTGGACGAGGGCGCGGCGTCGCTGGGGCCGTCGGTCCGCATCGGCGAGATCGACCAGGCCCGCGGGCGGTTCCTCGGCACCGAGCAGTTGCTGGACGCCTTCGGCGCGGAGGTGCCCGACTGGCCGACGGCGGAGGTGCGCACGTTGCTGGCCAAGTTCGGGCTCACCGCCGACCACGTCACGCGCCCCGCGGTCACCCTCTCGCCGGGGGAGCGGACGCGCGCGGCGCTGGCGCTGCTGCAGGCGCGTGGGATCAACGTCCTCGTGCTCGACGAGCCGACCAACCACCTGGACCTGCCGGCGATCGAGCAGCTGGAGCAGGCGCTCGCCGGCTACTCCGGCACCCTGCTGCTGGTCACCCACGACCGGCGGATGCTCGCCGCCGTCGCCACCGACCGGCTGCTCGAGGTCGACGGCGGACGCGTCACCGAGCGCTGACCCGGGGCCTCAGCCGGCCGGCGCCCCCAGCTCGTCGGCGATGCCGACGGTGTCCATGCCCGACCAGGTGTCGGAGACGTGGTGGGCCAGCACCATGAGGTCGCGCAGCTCGCCGTCGCGGTCGCGGATGTGGTCGCGCAGGAGCGCCTCCCCGGAGAAGCCGAGGTCGCTGAAGAGCGCCAGCGCCGACCCCTGCTCGGCGACGACCTCCACGACCAGCTTGGACAGCCCGGAGGAGACCGCGCCGACCAGCGCCTGCCGGGCCAGCGCACGCCCGAGCCCGCTGCCGCGGCGGGACGGCGCGACGACCAGGCGCACCTCACCCACGTGGTCCGACCAGCCCGGGAGCGGCCGGACGGCGACGTAGCCGGTCACGTCGTCGCCCTCGACCGCCACCCAGCGACCGCCCGACGACTCGCCGCTGGCCCACGAGCGCACCGTCTCGGGGTCGGTGACCTCCTCCTTGATGAACGTCAGGTCACCGGCGGGCAGGTCGCCGAAGAAGCGGAGCAGCGCGTCGCAGCGCTCCGGTCCCAGTTCCACCACCGTCACGTCAGGCCTCCCGGCTGGTCTCGTCGGCGTCGATCGCGTCGCTGCGCCGGCGGACGAAGTCGATGATCGTGGGCACCGTCGTCTTCGCCGCGGTGCGCCCCACCACGAGCCCCATGTGGCCGGCGTCGAGGCACAGCTCGTGCTTGTCGGGGGACCCGACCAGGTCGATCAGCGGCGCCGTCGCGTCCGGCGGCACGATGTGGTCGCGGTTGGCGCGCACGGTCAGGAACGGCACCTGAATGTCGGAGAGGTGAACCGGGTCCCCGCCCACGGAGAGCCGGTCGTTGACCATGCCGTTGGCCCGCACGAGCATCTCCGCCGTCTGCCGTGCCGCGACGCCGGGGAAGGGCACGTGGTCGTCCGACCAGCCGGTCATGGCCTGGTAGGACGCGACGTACTCGTCGTTCCAGAGCCGCTCCCAGAGGGTGACGTACCGGGTGACCTCCGCCGTGGGGGTCAGCGCGCGGAAGCCCTGGACGACGACCGAGGGCGGGACGTTGCCGTCCGGACCGAGGACCGAGCCGACGTCCATGCCCCCGACGGCGAAGATGTCGGCGAGCGGGCCCATGTGCCGGAAGTCCACGGGCGTGGCCAGCACGGTGAGGCTGCGCAGCGGCGCGTCGGGGTGGTGCGCGGCGTAGAGCAGCGCGAGGTTCCCGCCGAAGCAGTAGCCGAACAGGTTGACCTCGTCGGCGCCGGAGAGCTCCAGGACCCGGTCGACCCCGGCGGGGATGTAGTCGTCGGCGTAGTCCTCGAGCCCGTTGCCCGCATCGCGCTCGTCGGGCTCGCCCCAATCGAGCATGTAGACGTCGAAGCCGGCCTCGAGCAGTTGCTCCACGAAGCTGTTGCCCGGCGTCAGGTCGAGGATGTAGCTCTTGCTCACGAGGCTGAAGACGATGAGCAGCGGCGGGCCGTAGCGGACGCCCCCGTAGGTGTCGGGGTCGTTGCGGTAGTGCCAGAGCTGGGTGCGGCCGCGCTGCCAGACGACGTCCTTGGGGGTCTGCCCGACGCCGGGCCGGTCGACGCCGGCGACGAGCTTGATGCCGTTACGGGCGCGCAGGGTGTTGCGCTCGACGTCGCGCCGGACGCGGTCGAGCACCGTCTGCGGGCTGGGCACCGTCGGCATCGCTGTCCTCCGTGGTCGGGGCGGTGGTCGGTCGAGGGCGGTCCGGGCGGGACGCGGAGCTGCGTCGCCGTTCCTTCTCCAGCTGGATGGTCAGCCGGCGCACCTCGCGGTCGAGCGAGCCGATCTGCGCGCGCAGGCGGCTGACGTCGCTGCCGGCGGGCAGGTTGAGCAGGTGCCAGGCGCGGGCGCTGAGCCCCTGCGCCGAGCTGCCCGCCACGGTCTGCGCGCGCCGCAGCAGAGCGGTGGCCAGCGCGAAGTACTCGCTGCGCACCACGTCCTCGGCGCGGGGCGCGATCGCCCGCTCGGCGGCGTCGAAGGCCTGCCGCCACAGCGGCGGCGACGGCGGTGCCTTGCGGGGCGCGGGGGGCTGGCTCATCGGGCCCCCACCTCCTGCGGGATCTCCACGGCGCGGCGCAGGATCTTCCCGGTCGGGCCCTTCGGCAGACTGTCCACCAGCCAGAGGTGGCGGGGGTACTTGTAGGCGGCCACCCGCGCCTTGACGAACTCGCGCAGCTCCTCGACCTCGGCGGTCATGCCGGGCTTGAGGGCGACCGCCGCGGCCACCTCCTCGCCGAGGTCGGGGTGCGCGACCCCCACGACAGCGGCCTCGGCCACCGCCGGGTGCTCGTACAGCGCCTCCTCGATCTCCCGCGGGTAGACGTTGTAGCCGCCGCGGATGATCATCTCCTTCTTGCGGTCGACGATGAAGAAGTAGCCGTCCTCGTCGGTGCGGGCGAGATCGCCGGTGCGGAACCAGCCGTCGGGGATCGCCTTCGCCGTCTCCTCCGGCCGCTCCCAGTAACCGCGCATCACGTTCTCGCCGCGGATGGCGATCTCGCCGACCTCGCCGCCGCCCACCTCGTTGCCGTCGTCGTCGACCAGGCGCATCTCCACACCGCGGATCGGGGTCCCGATCGAGCCGGGCTTGCGCTCCGCGTGCGGGTGGTTGAACGAGGCGACCGGCGAGGTCTCCGACAGACCGTAGCCCTCGAGGATCATGCAACCGAAGCGCTCCTCGAAGGAGCGCATGATCTCGACCGGCATCGCCGAGCCGCCGGAGACGCACAGCCGGAGGCTCGAGAGGTCGTGCCGGTCGGCGTCGGGCTGGTGCAGCATCGCGGCGAACATCGTCGGGACGCCTTCGAAGATGGTGACCCGGTCTCGCTCGATCACCTCCAGCGCCTTCGCGCCGTCGAACCGGGGGACGAGCGTGAGCAGGGAGCCCCGCACGACGGCGGTGTTGAGGCCGCAGGTCAGACCGAAGACGTGGAACAGCGGCAGGCAGCCCATGATCACGTCGTCGGCGGTGTTCTCGGCGAGCGTCTCGGCGGTGGTGAGCGCGTTGCGGCCCATGTTCGCGTGGGTCAGCTCGGCGCCCTTGGGCTGCCCGGTCGTCCCCGAGGTGTAGAGGACGACGGCCAGGTCGTCGTCGGACCGCTCCACCGCCGCGCCGAGCGGCTCGGCGGTCATGAGCTCGTCGGGGGAGGCGGGCCCCACCACGACGGCCTCGGCGCCGACCACGTCCGCCGCCTCGCGCACCGGCCCGGCCGTGCTCTCCAGCGTGACGACGACCCGCGCGCCGGAGTCCTCGAGGAAGTACTGCACCTCCCGCGCCTTGAGCAGCGGGTTCATCGGCACGACGGCGGCACCGGCGAGCAGGGCCCCGTAGAAGACGACCGGGAACGAGAGGACGTTGGGCAGCACCAGCCCGACGCGGTCGCCCGGCCGCACGCCGCGGGCCTGCAGCGAGGCGGCGACGCGGAGCGCGGCGTCGCGGAACCCGCCGTAGGTGAGCTCGGCGTCGTCCATCCGCAGCGCGGGACGGTCGGCGCCCTCGTCGGCGGAGTCGAGCAGGTTCTGCGCGAGGTTGGTCACGGTCGTCCCCCTGGTCCCCGTTGGCTGGACCCGGGGCCCCTACCCGGCTCGATCGGTGATCTACCGCACAGGGCCGATACGGTGGCCCGACAGCCCGCCGAACCCGAGGAGAACCCCGCTCATGCCCGACCGCTCGATCCTCGACCTGTTCCGCCTCGACGACCGCGTCGCCATCGTCACCGGGGCCTCCTCCGGCCTGGGCGCCGTCTTCGCCCGCACCCTGGCCGAGGCCGGCTGCGACGTCGTCCTGGGTGCCCGCCGGGTCGACCGCCTGGCCGAGACCCAGCGTGCGGTGGAGGAGGCCGGGCGGCGGGCGATCAGCGTGGCCACCGACGTCTCCCGGCCCGAGGACTGCCAGGCGCTCGTCGACGCCGCCATGGCCGAGTTCGGCAAGGTCGACGTCCTGGTCAACAACGCCGGGGTCGGCACCGCCGCGCCGGCCACCCGGGAGACGCCCGAGCAGTTCCGGCAGGTCATCGACGTCAACCTCAACGGCTGCTACTGGATGGCGCAGGCCTGCGGCCGGGTCATGCAGCCGGGCAGCTCGATCGTGAACATCTCCAGCGTGCTCGGGCTGACGACGGCCGGCCTGCCGCAGGCCGCCTACGCCGCCAGCAAGGCGGGGCTGATCGGGCTGACCCGCGACCTCGCCCAGCAGTGGACCGGGCGCAAGGGGATACGGGTCAACGCCCTGGCGCCCGGCTTCTTCACCTCCGAGATGACCGACCAGTACCCCGAGGGCTACCTGGAGTCGCAGCTGTCCCGGGTCCTCGTGGGGCGGAAGGGCGAGCCCGAGGAGCTCGCCGCCGCCCTGGTCTTCCTGGTCAGCGACGCGGGCGGCTACGTCACCGGCACGACCATCCCCGTCGAGGGCGGGATGCTCACCAGCTGAGCGAACCGTCGATGGTGGCGCGGTCGGTCCGTGCGATGCGCATCCGCACCCGGCCGGCCTCGTCCGGGACCGGCCGCGCCCCATCGCGCGGAGGGTGCCGTCGACGGGGCTGGCGGCTGCCGCCTGCCGCCGCCGTGGGGGTGGACCAGGACGCCGTCCACCGGGTCGGGGGCGGCGTCGTGATCAGCTCGGAGGCCACGAGCGATGGCCTGCCCCCGGACGGCCCGCCGGGGTGGCCGTGACGCTGGGCGCCCGGCCCCCTCGCTCCGTGGGCAACGGGGTCAGAGGTCCCGGCGCAGGTTCTCGCCGCGGTCCTCGACCGCGCCGTGGCGCATCAGGCTGGCGACGGCCAGCGCGAGGCCGCCCCAGATGACGAGCATCGCCACCACCATCATCGCGATCGCCTCGGCGCTCATCGCCGGCCTCCCTCGTCGTTCCCGGTGACCGGACGGCCTCCGGGGGTCGGTCCCGCGGCAGCGGGGGCGTGCAGCGGCGCCGTCGGATCGGAGCCGGGTGGCGGCCCGTCCAGGTGGGTGCCGGCACGCCACGGCAGCCGGGCGATCAGGAACCCGGCGACGGGCAGCGCCACCACCAGCAGCCAGCCCAGCGACACCAGCAGCCAGGTGGGGTAGTCCCCGTAGGGCGCGTCCAGGTCGTCCCGCAACGCGAGGACGAGCACGATCGCCAGACCCGCCGGGGCGACGACGCTCGTCAGCAGCCGCCAGGCCGTGCCGAGCCTCGGCCGGCCGTGGACGTTGAGGTGGTCGGCGAGCCGGGGCAGGGCCCGGAGCCCCCACGCGACGACCAGCATGCTCAGCAGCGCCACGACGAGGATGCCGTACTGGTTGACGAAGTGGTCGACCACGTCGAGGACGTAGATGCCGCTGGTCGTGCTGAAGAGGACCAGGCTCAGCACCGCGGTGGGCACGACGACCGCGAGGGTCGCGGTGAGCCGGCCGGTGTCCAGCTTGTCGCGGACCGCGGAGATCACCACCTCGATCACGCTGATCAGCGAGGTGATCCCGGCGATCACCAGCGACCCGAAGAACAGGACGCCGAGGAGCGTGCCCCCCGGGGCCTGGCTGATGATCGTCGGGAAGGCGATGAACGCCAGGCCGATCCCGTCGCTGGCGACCTCGTCGACGGCGACCCCGCCGGCCTGGGCCATGAAGCCGAGAGCGGCGAAGACGCCGATGCCGGCGAGCAGTTCGAAGCTGGAGTTCGAGAAGCCGACGACGAGGCCGGAGCCGGTCATGTCCTCGCGGCGGCTCACGTACGAGGCGTAGGTGATCATGATGCCGAAGCCGATCGACAGCGAGAAGAAGATCTGGCCGAACGCGGCGGCCCAGACCGAGGGCACGGCGAGGGCCGACCAGTCGGGTGTGAACAGCGCGTCGAGGCCGGCACCCGCTCCCGGCAGCAGCAGCGCCTGCACCACCAGTGCGGCGAAGGCGAGCACGAGCACCGGGATGAAGACCAGCGAGACCACGCCGATCCCGCGCTGCACGCCGAGCGCCATGACCGCCAGGACGGCCAGCCAGACGAACGCGAGCGGCACGAGCACCCCGGGCACCACGTCCGCGGTGACCTCGACGTCACCGGCCTGCAGGTACTCGCCGAAGAAGAAGCCCTCGGGGTCGGCGCCCCAGGCCTGGTCGAACGAGAAGAAGGTGTAGCTCAGCGCCCAGGCGAGCACCGCCGCGTAGTAGACGGCGATGACGAAGCAGATGGCCACCTGCCACCAGCCGAGCCCCTCGACCCCGCGGCGCAGCCGGGCGAAGGAGAGGGGTGCCGAGCCGCGGTGGCGGTGGCCGATCGCGTAGTCCAGCAGGAGGAAGGGGATGCCGGCGGTCAGCAGCGCGACCAGGTAGGGCACCACGAAGGCGCCGCCGCCGTTCTCGTACGCGACGTAGGGGAACCGCCAGATGTTGCCGAGGCCGACCGCCGAGCCGATGGCCGCCAGGATGAAGACGCGGCGGGAGCTGAAGCCGCCCCGCCGGCTCTCCGCGTGGGCCTGCGCGCCCTCTGCCGTGCTCATCCGACCTCCCGCGCCGTGGTCCGCCGGCCCCGCGAGCACCCCGAGCACCGGACCGCGACGGGCCGTCGATGGAAACGTGCCAGAACTCACGCCATGTCGCACGCCCGGCGGGCACGCTGCGTCCCCCGGATGCGCGACAGGCCCCGTCGGCACCCGGTGAGCGGCCACGGGGCCTGGCATGAGCCGGGGGGCCCGCAGGGGGACCGGGACGCGGCTCGTGGTGGTGCCCCCGGCAGGATTCGAACCTGCGCACCCGCCTCCGGAGGGCGGTGCTCTATCCCCTGAGCTACGGGGGCTCGGTGGTGGGGCAGGGAAGAAACTACCAGCCCCCCGCCGCGGCCCGGGATGCGGCTCCCGGGCCGCGGGTCACGGCTCCGGGAGGGGGGTCCCGCCCCGGGCGGCGAGCATCGCGGTCATCGTCTCGACCTCCGCGCCCTGCGACCGCACCATCGACCGCGCGAGGTCCCGCACGGCCTGCACCTCGGCGTTCTCGGCCGCGTAGGCGGCCATGTCGAAGCCGCCCTGGTGGTGCCGGATCATCAGCCGGAGGAACTCCACGTCGAAGGCGGTGCCCGAGAGGCTCCGCAGCTCCGCGAGCTCGTCGTCGGTGGCCATACCGGGCATCAGCGCGCCCGCGGCCATCTCCGTGCCGGCCATGTCGTGCCCGGCGTGGGCGTCCGCCCCGGCCATCCAGGCCATGGTGTCGCCGCCCGAGACGGGGATGTCCCAGAGCGCCAGCCAGCCCTGCATGCGCCCGGCCTGGTTGGTCTGGGTGGCGGAGATGTCGAACGCCAGCTGCTCGACCTCCGGGTCGTCGCTGCGCTCGGCGACCAGGTTGGCCATCTCGACGCCCTGCAGGTGGTGGCGGGACATGTCCCGGGCGAAGCCGGCGTCGACGGAGTCGGCCGTGGGCTGGGCGTCCCGGCCGATGCCCAGCGCGACGGCCAGCCCCCCGCCGAGGACGAGCAGCCCGACGCCGATGACCGCGAGCAGGGCGGTGCGCAGCGGGCTGTGCCGGGACGCACTGCCTGCGGTCACGAGGTCACCTCCCGGGAGACGGTCCTCACTGGGTGACGGGGGCGTCGTCGCTCTCGAGCGGCGGGTCGGCCAGGAAGGTCGGGCTCTCGCACGTGGCGCCGGGCTCCGGGAAGCTGTCGGCCTTGTAGGTCATGAGGTCGGCGAACTGCTTGATCCGCTCGTCCTCGGCGCTGTCCACCTTCAGCTGCTCGCCCCACGACTGGACGCTGATGGGGGAGTCCTGGCCCTCGTACGGGGAGAGCATGCGGCCGGAGACACCCTCGACCAGCCCGGCGAGGGTCTCGACGTCGGCGTCGGAGACCTCGTCGGGGTTGTAGGTGATCCAGACGGCGCCGTGCTCCAGGCTGTGCACCGCGTTCTCGTGCCGGATGTCGACGTCGTACACCGTGCCGGTGCAGTCGGCCCACAGGTTGGCGTGCTCACCGCCGACCGGCGGGGACTCGGTGTACTCGATCGGGCCGTCGTCGTGCAGGCCGCCCTCGTACTCGAAGGTCTGCGCGCCGGCGATCTCGTCGATCGACTCCACCCGCGAGGCGTCGGCCGCCCGCACCTGCGCCACGGCGTAGGTGATGACCGCCGCGGCGAAGACGACGACGGCCACGGCGGCGGCGATCAGGCCCCAGGGCCGCTGCTGCGCCACGACCTGCGTCGGAGGCCGGGTGCGCCCTCCCGTCGCCCGCCCGCCGGACCGGGTGGCCCCACCGCCGGTGGCTCGGCTCTTGTCGGGCTTGCGGTCCTTGGCCAAGGCCTCTCCTCGTTCACGGGGGCGCGTCCGCGCCGCTGCGGTGGGGGCCGGGCGGGCCCCGCTCACCGGGAGCGAGTCTAGGTCGGCTCCCTGTACGGGAGCTGGGAGCCGGGCGGGGGCGGCGGGTGGCTGCACCGCGATCAGTACGCTCGCCCGGTGACACCGGAGCAGCTCCAGGACCTCGTCCGCACCGCCGTGGCCGCGGTCGTCGAGCGAGGCGCGCTGCCCGTCGAGGTACCTGCGGACGTCGTCGTCGAACGGCCGAAGAACCCCGAGCACGGCGACTACGCGACCAACGTGGCCCTCCGCCTGGCCAAGCCCGCCGGCCGGCCGCCGCGCGAGGTGGCCGGGCTGCTGGCCGAGGAGCTGCGCGCCCACCCGGGGGTCGCGCGGGTCGACATCGCCGGGCCCGGCTTCCTCAACGTCACCCTCGCGCAGGGCGCGCTCGGCAAGATCGCCGTCGACGCCGTCACGGCGGCGGAGGCCTACGGGCGCACCGCCACCCTGGCCGGGCAGCGGCTCAACCTGGAGTTCGTCTCGGCCAACCCCACCGGCCCGGTGCACATCGGCGGCACCCGCTGGGCCGCTGTCGGCGACGCCATCGCCCGGCTGCTCCAGGCCAGCGGCGCCGACGTCACCCGCGAGTACTACCTGAACGACGCCGGGGCGCAGATCGACCGGTTCGCCCGGAGCCTGCTCGCCGCCGCGAACGGCCGCGAGGTGCCCGAGGACGGCTACGCCGGCAGCTACATCGGTGACATCGCGGCGCAGGTCGTGGCCGCCGAGCCGGGCCTGCTCGACCGCCCCGAGGACGAGCAGCTGCCGGTGTTCCGCGCCCGGGGCGTGGAGCTCATGGTCGACGAGATCCGCAGCACGATGGAGGCGTTCGGCGTCCACTTCGACGTCTGGTTCTCCGAGACGTCGCTGCACCGGGCCGGGGCCCTCGAGAAGGCCGTGGCGCGGCTGCGCGAGCAGGGGCACGTGTACGAGTCCGAGGGCGCGGTGTGGCTGCGCACGACGACCTTCGGCGACGACAAGGACCGGGTGCTGGTCAAGGCCGACGGCGAGCCCACCTACTTCGCCGCCGACTGCGCCTACTACCTGGACAAGCGCGAGCGCGGCTTCGACAAGGTCGTGATCATGCTCGGGGCCGACCACTCCGGCTACGTCGGGCGGTACAAGGCCCTGGTGGCCGCCGCCGGTGACGACCCCGCGGTGCACCTGCAGATCCTGCTCGGCCAGCTGGTGAACCTCCTGCGCAACGGCGAGCCGGTGCGGATGAGCAAGCGCGCCGGCACCGTGGTCAACCTGGAGGACCTCGTCGACGCGATCGGCGCGGACGCAGCCCGGTACGCCCTGGCCCGGGCCTCGGTCGACCAGCAGATCGACATCGACATCGACCTCTGGACGCGGAAGACCAACGACAACCCGGTCTTCTACGTCCAGTACGCGCACGCCCGCATCTCGTCGGTGCTGCGCAACGCCGCCGACCTCGGGATCGGGCTGGGCGAGGCCGCCGGCGTCGACGTCGGCGCGCTGGTGCACGAGCGCGAGAACGACCTGCTGCGGGCGATCGGGGAGTTCCCGCGGGTGCTCACCTCGGCCGCCGAGCTGCGCGCCCCGCACCGGGTGGCCCGCTACCTCGAGGAGCTGGCCGGGACCTACCACCGCTTCTACGACGCCTGCCGGGTGCTGCCCCGCGGCGACGAGGAGACCACGCCGCTCACCACCGCCCGGCTCTGGCTGTGCGCCGCGACCGCGGTGGTGCTCCGCAACGGCCTCGGGGTCCTCGGTGTGACCGCGCCGGAGCGGATGTGAGGGCGCACCCCGCGGGGCCGCTGCACGGCACGATCACCCCGCCCACGGCCGCCGGAGCCCCGCCGGAGGAGCTCGGGGCGCTCGACCCGCACGTCTGGCCGCGTTCGGCCACCCGCGTGGACGGTGAGCTCCACCTGGGCGGCCGCGCGGTGACCGACCTGGCGCGCGCGCACGGCACCCCGTTGTTCGTGCTCGACGAGGAGGACTTCCGCGGACGGGCCGCGGAGTTCGCCCTGGCCTTCGCCGACGCCGACGTGCACTACGCCTCCAAGGCGTTCCTCTGCGGCCAGGTGGCCCGGTGGATCGCCGACGACGGCCTGCACCTGGACGCGTGCAGCGGCAACGAGCTGGCCCTCGCACTGGCGGCCGGGTTCCCGGCGGAGCGGATCGCGCTGCACGGCAACAACAAGTCGCTCGTCGAGCTGCAGCTGGCCGTCGACTCGGGCATCGGCCACGTCGTGCTGGACTCCTTCGACGAGATCGAGCGGCTCGTCCCGATGGCCGAGAAGCGGGTCGCCGACGGCGGGTCGCCGGTGCCGGTGCTCATCCGCGCGACCGTGGGCATCGAGGCGCACACCCACGAGTTCATCGCCACCGCGCACGAGGACCAGAAGTTCGGCTTCTCGCTGGCCACCGGTGACGCGCTGACCGCCGCCGTGCGGGTCATCCGCGAGCCCGCGTTGCGGCTGGCCGGGCTGCACAGCCACATCGGCTCGCAGATCTTCGACACGGCCGGCTTCGAGGCCGCCGCGCACCGCGTCGTCGGGCTCCTGGGCCAGGTGCACCAGGCCACCGGGGAGGTGCTGCCCGAGCTCAACCTGGGCGGCGGCTTCGGCATTGCCTACCTGTCCGAGGACGACCCGGTGAGCCCGGCGGACGTCGCCACGCGGCTGCGCGCCGTCGTCGCCGCCGAGTGCGCGCAGCTGGGCCTGCCCGTGCCGCGCCTGGCGGTCGAGCCCGGCCGCGCCATCGCCGGGCCGGGCACGGTGACGCTCTACGAGATCGGCACGATCAAGCCGGTGCGGCTGGGCGCCAGCGGTGCGCCCGGCACCCCGATGGTGCGCAACTACGTCTCGGTCGACGGCGGGATGAGCGACAACATCCGCACCGCCCTCTACGACGCCGCCTACACCTGCGTGCTGGCCAACCGCGTCTCCCAGGCCCCGCCGGCGCTGTGCCGGGTCGTCGGCAAGCACTGCGAGAGCGGCGACATCCTGGTGCGCGACCTGTGGCTGCCCTCGGACGTGCAGCCGGGCGACCTGCTCGCCGTCGCCGCCACCGGCGCCTACTGCTGGTCGATGGCGAGCAACTACAACTACCTGCTCAAGCCCCCGGTGGTCGCCGTCCGGGACGGCGCCGCCAGGGAGATCGTGCGACGGCAGACCCTGTCGGACGTGTTCGCCCTCGACGCGGTCCTCGCCGACCGACCCGCCCCCTCGCCGGCCATCGACCAGCCGGCGCCCGAGCACCCCGCGGGAGCGACCTCGTGAACCGACCCCTCAAGGTGGCGCTGCTCGGCTGCGGCACCGTCGGCAGCGCGGTGCTGCGCGCGCTGCAGGAGCAGGCCGACGACCTCGGCGCCCGCGTCGGCCGCGCCGTGGAGGTGGCGGGCGTCGCCGTCCGCCGCCCGGACCACCACCCGGACGTGCCCCCGGACCTGCTCACCACCGACGCGCACGCCCTGGTCACCCGGGACGACGTCGACCTCGTCGTCGAGGTGATCGGCGGCATCGAGCCCGCACGGTCCCTGATGCTCGCCGCCTTCGAGACGGGCAAGTCGGTGGTCAGCGCCAACAAGGCGCTGCTCGCCGAGGACGGCGTGGCCCTGCACGCGGCGGCGGCCAAGGCCGGTGTGGACCTGTACTACGAGGCGGCCGTCGCCGGGGCGATCCCGATCCTGCGCCCGCTCCGCGAGTCGCTGGTCGGCGACCAGCTGTCCCGCATCGTGGGCATCGTCAACGGCACCACCAACTACATCCTGTCGCGGATGGCCGAGACCGGCGCCGGCTTCGGCGAGGCCCTGGCCGAGGCCACGGAGCTGGGGTACGCCGAGGCCGACCCCACCGCCGACGTCGACGGCTTCGACGCCGCCGCCAAGGCCGCCATCCTCGCCTCCCTGGCGTTCCACACGCCGGTCTCGGCTGCCGACGTGCACCGGGAGGGCATCTCCACGGTGACCGCCACCGACGTCGCCCGGGCCGCGGAGATCGGCTGCACGGTGAAGCTGCTGGCCATCTGCGAGCGGGTGGACGGGAACGGGGACGGCGACTCGGTCTCCGTGCGGGTGCACCCGGCGATGATCCCGACGACCCACCCGCTGGCGTCGGTCGGCGGGGCCTTCAACGCCGTCTTCGTCGAGGCCGAGGCCGCCGGGCAGCTGATGTTCTACGGCCAGGGCGCCGGGGGGGAACCCACCGCGAGCGCCGTCCTGGGCGACCTGGTGGCGGTCGCCCGCAATCGGGTGGCCGGCGCCGCCGGGCAGGGCCCCACGGGCTACGCCGACCTCGCCGTCCGGCCCATGGCCGAGACCCCGACGCGGTACCACGTGAGCCTCGACGTCGCCGACAAGCCCGGTGTGCTCGCCGCCGTCGCGCAGGAGTTCGCGCAGCACGGCGTGAGCATCTCCACGGTCCGCCAGACCGGCCGCGGCGACGCCGCCACGCTGGTCATCGTGACCCACAGCGCCCCGGACGCGGCGCTGTCGGCCACCATTGCCGCACTGCGGGAGATGCCCGCCGTCCGGGGAGTCACCAGCGTGCTGCGCGTGGAGGGTCTGCAATGACGGTCTCGTCGGTCGTGTCCCCGGGCTGGCCCGGCCTCATCGAGGCCTACCGGTCCCGCCTGCCGGTCTCGGACACCACCCCGGTGGTCACGCTGCAGGAGGGCGCCACCCCGCTGGTGCCCGCGCGGGAGCTCTCCCGGCGCACCGGCTGCGAGGTCTACCTCAAGGTCGAGGGCGCCAACCCGACCGGGTCGTTCAAGGACCGCGGCATGACGATGGCCATCACCAAGGCCCTGGAGGAGGGTGCGCAGGCGGTCATCTGCGCCTCCACCGGGAACACCAGCGCCAGCGCCGCGGCCTACGCCGCCCGCGCAGGCATGACCTGCGCCGTCCTCGTCCCCCAGGGCAAGATCGCGATGGGCAAGCTGGCCCAGGCGCTCGTGCACGGCGCCAAGCTGCTGCAGGTCGACGGCAACTTCGACGACTGCCTCGCGCTGGCCAGCAAGCTGGCCATCGACTACCCGGTCAGCCTGGTCAACAGCGTGAACCAGTTCCGCATCGAGGGGCAGAAGACCGCCTCGTTCGAGATCGTCGACGTGCTCGGCGACGCCCCCGACGTGCACTGCCTCCCCGTGGGCAACGCCGGCAACATCACCGCCTACTGGCAGGGCTACCGCGAGTACGCCGCCGACGGCACCGCCTCGCGCACCCCGCGCATGTTCGGCTTCCAGGCCGCCGGCGCCGCCCCGATCGTCAGCGGTCAGGTGGTGGAGAACCCGAGCACGATCGCCACCGCCATCCGCATCGGCAACCCCGCGTCCTGGACCAAGGCGCTCGCCGCCCGCGACGAGTCGGGCGGGCGCATCGACGCGGTCACCGACCGGGCGATCCTCTCGGCCTACCGGCTGCTGGCCCGCAGCGAGGCGGTCTTCGTCGAGCCGGCCTCGGCGGCCTCGGTCGCCGGCCTGCTGCAGGTCGCCGACGCCGGCGAGCTCGAGCCCGGCCAGCGGATCGTCTGCACCGTCACGGGAAACGGCCTCAAGGACCCGGAGTGGGCGATCTCCGGCGCGCCGGCGCCGCTGACCATCCCGGTCGACGCGGCCGCGGCCGCAGCGCAGCTCGGCCTGTGACCGGGGTCGTCCGGATCCGGGTCCCCGCCACGAGCGCCAACCTGGGCCCTGCCTTCGACTGCGCCGGGCTCGCGCTCGCGTGCCACGACGTCCTCGAGTTCTCGCTGGTCGAACGCGGGTCGACGGAGATCGTCGTGCGCGGGGAGGGCGCCGGCACGCTGGCCGCCGACGAGTCGCACCTGGTGGCGCGGGCCTTCCGTGCCGGGGCCGCGGAACTGGGGTGGGACGCTCCGGGGCTTCGCATCGAGGCGGACAACGGCATCCCCCAGGGGCGCGGGATGGGGTCCTCGGCGGCCGCGGTCATCGCCGGGCTCCTCGCCGCCTGGTCGCTGTGCCCCGACGTCGATGCGATCGACGGCGACGCGGTCCTGCGGCTCGCCGACGCCCTGGAAGGGCATCCCGACAACGTCGCCCCGTGCCTCCTGGGCGGTGCCACCCTCTCGTGGTCGACGGCGGGTGGTGCCCGGGCCGACCGGCTGGACGTGTCCGACGAGGTGCTCGCGGTGGTGGTCGTGCCGGAGACCGTGCTCCCCACCCACGTGGCCCGCACCCTCCTGCCGGAGTCGGTGCCCCACGGCGACGCCGCCTTCAACGCCGGTCGCGCCGCTCTCCTGGTGCACGCGCTCACCCGGGAGCCGGGGCTGCTCCTCGAGGCCACCGAGGACCGGCTGCACCAGCGGCAGCGCGCCGCGGCGATGCCGGAGTCGCTGGCCCTGGTCGACCGGCTGCGCGACGCGGGCCACGCGGCCGTCGTCTCCGGGGCCGGTCCGAGCGTCCTCGTGCTGACGCGACGGCATCCCGACGACCCGTCCGGTGACCTCGCCGCCGCGGTGCGGGTGCGGGAGGTCGCTGGCCTGGTGCCGGCCGGCTGGCGCGTGCTCCCGCTGCCGATCGACCAGGGCGGGGCCCGGGTGCTGCCCGCCCGCCAGGTATCGTCTCGGTAACGGGGAACACGCCGAGATCATCCGGTGTTGTCGTGTCCGTGAGCTGCGACTAGGCTCACGGCGTAGCCGCCCACTCGGGCGAGCCTCGCGCGGGGCCGAAGCAGATGTCCGAACCTCTTCGCCGCTGATCCGCCTCGCACCTCTCGACCTGTCTCCTGACGCGCATCCGCCCTCCGGGCCGGTCCGCCGGGGACCGGGCACCCCCTGCGCTGAGACGCGCAGGTCACCGCAGGGAAGGACCTGTACGTGAGCGAAACCACCGACCTCGGCCGGAACGGCGCGCCCGATGCCGCCGCAACCGCCGAGGGCACTGCCGCTTCTGGGCAGGCTGGGCGTCCCCGCCGCCGCGGCAACGGGCTGTCGGGCATGCTCCTGCCCGAACTCCAGCGCCTGGCCGGCGAGCTGGGCATCCCCGGCACCGGCCGGATGCGCAAGAGCGACCTGGTCGCGGCCATCTCCGAACGCCAGGTGGGCGCCGGCTCCGAGGGTGGCGCACCCGCGCCGCGCGCGGAGAACGGCTCCACCGGGGGCGCCGAGGCCGCGCGCGGCGTCGCCGCGTCGGCCGCACCCCTCGAGGCGCCCGTCAGCGGGGGCGCGAACGGCGGCCCGCTGACCGGTGAGGCACCCGTGCGCACCCGCCGGGCGGCGAGCCGACCGGCCGGCTCGCCGGGCGCCGCCACCGAGAGCACTCCGGCGGCGGCCGCCGCCCCGGCTGAGGCCCCTGCCCAGGAGCAGGCCCCCGCGCAGGAGCAGGCCCCCGCGCAGGACACCGCCCCCGCCGAGCCGCGCGAGGACGAGCAGCGCGGTGGCGACCGGCCGCAGCGCGGCCGCGACCGCAACCGCAACCGCGGTGAGCGGGACGGCAACCGTGACGGCGGCGAGCGCGCCGAGCGGGGCACCCCGCGCGACGGCGGCGAGCGCACCGACCGCAGCGGGACCCAGGACGGCGGCGAACGCGCCGAGCGGGGGAACCGCGACGGCGGCGCCCGTGACGGGGCCGGCCGTGACGGCAACCGCGGCCCCGACCGGGACCGCAACGACCGCGGCGGCCGTCCGGACAACCGGAACGACAACCGCACCGACAACCGCACCGACGGCGGTCGGAACGACCGCCCCGCCGAGGAGGACGACGACGACTTCGAGGGCGGCCGCGGCCGCCGGGGGCGTCGCTACCGCGACCGCAACAAGCGGGGCGGGAACACCCGGGACCGCTTCGAGCCGAGCGAGCCGACCGTCAGCGAGGACGACGTCCTGCTGCCCGTCGCCGGCATCCTCGACGTCCTGGACAACTACGCCTTCGTCCGCACCTCGGGCTACCTGACCGGGCCGAACGACGTCTACGTGTCGCTGTCGCAGGTGCGCCGCTACGGCCTGCGCCGCGGTGACGCCATCACGGGCGCCGTCCGGCAGCCGCGCGAGGGCGAGCGCAAGGACAAGTACAACGCACTCGTCCGCCTCGACACGGTCAACGGCCTGGACCCCGAGCAGGCGCGCAACCGGCCGGAGTTCACCAAGCTGACCCCGCTCTACCCGCAGGACCGCCTGCGGCTGGAGACCGAGTCGCACCTGCTGACCACCCGCGTCATCGACCTGGTCATGCCGATCGGCAAGGGGCAGCGCGCGCTCATCGTCAGCCCGCCCAAGGCCGGCAAGACGATGGTGCTGCAGTCGATCGCCAACGCGATCACGACGAACAACCCCGAGTGCCACCTCATGGTCGTCCTCGTCGACGAGCGCCCCGAAGAGGTCACCGACATGCAGCGCTCGGTGAAGGGCGAGGTCATCGCCTCGACCTTCGACCGGCCGCCGGCCGATCACACCACGGTCGCCGAGCTCTCCATCGAGCGGGCCAAGCGCCTGGTCGAGATGGGCCACGACGTCGTCGTCCTGCTGGACTCGATCACCCGCCTGGGCCGCGCCTACAACCTGGCGGCCCCCGCCAGCGGGCGCATCCTCTCCGGCGGTGTCGACTCCACGGCGCTGTACCCGCCCAAGCGCTTCCTCGGCGCGGCCCGCAACATCGAGAACGGGGGCTCGCTCACGATCATCGCCTCGGCGCTGGTCGAGACCGGTTCCACGATGGACACGGTGATCTTCGAGGAGTTCAAGGGCACCGGGAACGCGGAGATCAAGCTGGACCGCCGGCTGGCGGACAAGCGGGTCTTCCCGGCCGTCGACGTCAACGCGTCGGGCACGCGCAAGGAGGAGATCCTCATGTCGCCCGACGAGTTGGCCATCGTCATCAAGCTGCGCCGGGTGCTCGCCGCGCTCGAGCCGCAGCAGGCGCTGGAACTTCTGCTCGACAAGCTGAAGAAGACCCGCAACAACGTCGAGTTCCTCATGCAGATCCAGAAGACGACGCTGGGCCCCGGCCAGGACTAGGAGGACCCCGCTGCCCCGGCCCTCGCTGTCCCCCGCCAGCGGGAGGTGCCCCCAGCTCGGGCCGGGACCCTGCAGCGGGGCCGTTCCAGCCCCTCATCGGGGGCCGTTCCAGCACCTCCCGACCGATCTGGGAGACTGGTCGGCCGAGGCCCGCTGGCGCGGCCGGAAATAGTCGTCCGGCCCCCGGCGTTCTGACCGACTGAACGACACAGACTTCGTAGAAGAGGCAGCAGCCATGAAGCCCGACATCCACCCGGCCTACAACGTCACCACCGTGACCTGCGGCTGCGGCAACACCTTCACGACCCGCAGCACCGCCCCGAACGGTCAGCTGACCGTCGAGACCTGCTCCGCCTGCCACCCCTTCTACACCGGCAAGCAGCGCATCCTCGACACCGGCGGCCGCGTCGCCCGCTTCGAGAAGCGGTTCGGCAAGCGCAGCACGGGCGCCTCGACCGACGCCCAGTAGCACCCCCGACGGCGCCCGTCCCACCCTCGCGGTGGGGCGGGCGCCGTCGTCATGTCCGGCCCCGAAGCCCCGCAGGAGAGAGCGATGAGCAGCACCGAGACGTCGGCGCCCGACCGGCTGGCCGGGCTGCTCGCCGAGCACGCCCGCCTGGAGCAGGAGCTGGCCGACCCCGCCGTGCATGCAGACCAGGCGCGCGCCCGCCGCATGGGTCGCCGCTACGCCCAGCTGGCGCCGCTGGTGGAGACCGCGCGGGCGCTCGACCAGGCCCGGGACGACCTCAGCGCCGCCCGGGAGCTCGCCGCGGAGGACGCCTCCTTCGCCGCGGAGGCCACCGCGCTCGAGCAGCGGATCGCCGAGCTGACCGACCGGCTCCGCGAGCAGCTGCTGCCCAAGGACCCCGACGACGACAAGGACGTCATCCTCGAGATCAAGGCCGGGGAGGGCGGCGCGGAATCCGCCCTCTTCGCCGGCGACCTGCTGCGCATGTACCTGCGCTACGCCGAGCGGCGCGGCTGGGCGACGGAGGTCCTCGACGCCGTCGACGCCGAGCTCGGTGGGTACAAGGACGTCGCCGTCGCGATCAAGTCGCGCACCGACGAGGGGATCTGGTCGCGGCTGAAGTTCGAGGGCGGCGTGCACCGGGTGCAGCGGGTGCCGGCGACGGAGAGCCAGGGCCGCATCCACACGTCGGCCGCCGGCGTCCTGGTGCTCCCCGAGGCCGAGGAGGTCGACGTCACCGTCGACCCGAACGACCTGCGGATCGACGTCTTCCGCTCGTCCGGGCCGGGCGGGCAGAGCGTCAACACGACCGACTCGGCCGTCCGCATCACCCACCTGCCCAGCGGCATCGTCGTCAGCTCGCAGAACGAGAAGAGCCAGCTGCAGAACCGCGAGTCGGCGCTGCGCGTGCTCCGTTCCCGGTTGCTGGCCGCCGCCCGCGAGGAGGCCGCGGCGACCGCGAGCGACCAGCGGCGCAGCCAGGTCCGCACGGTGGACCGCAGCGAGCGGGTGCGCACCTACAACTTCCCGGAGAACCGGATCTCCGACCACCGCGTCGGCTACAAGTCGCACAACCTCGACCAGGTGCTGGACGGCGAGCTCGACGGCGTCATCGACGCGCTGGTCGCCGCGCACACCGCCGAGCTGCTGGCGGCCGGCTCCTGATCGCGCGGCTCCTCCTGAGGGGGGCGGTCACCCGCCTCGCCGAGGCCGGCGTCGAGAGCCCGCGGGTGGACGCCGAGCTCCTGCTGGCCCACGCCCTCGGCGTCCCGCGCGCCCGGCTGCTCACCCTCGACGTGGTCGACGACGCGGCCGCCACCCGGTTCGAGCAGCTGGTCGCCCAGCGCGCCGACCGGGTGCCGCTGCAGCACCTCACCGGCCGCGCCCCCTTCCGGTACCTGGAGCTGGCGGTAGGCCCGGGGGTGTTCGTGCCCCGCCCGGAGACCGAGCAGCTGGCGGGCTGGGCCCTCGAGCGGCTGGCCGGCATCGCGGAGCCCGTCGTGGTCGACCTCGGCTCGGGCTCCGGGGCCATCGCGCTCTCCCTCGCGCACGAGCACCCCGGGGCGCGGGTGACGGCGGTGGAGCGCGATCCCGGCGCCATCGAGTGGACCCGGCACAACGCGGCCGCCCGCGCCGCCGCGGGGGACACCCCGGTCGACGTCGTCGCGGGCGACATGACCGACCCGGCGCTGCTGCGGGAGCTCGACGGCGGCGTCGACCTCGTGGTCAGCAACCCGCCCTACGTGCCCGACGGCGCCCGGGTGCCCCGCGAGGTCGCCGACCACGATCCGCCGCTCGCGCTCTGGGGCGGACCGGACGGGCTGGACGTCGTGCGCGGGCTGCTGGTGACCGCCGCCCGGCTGCTGCGACCCGGCGGCGGCCTGGGCATCGAGCACGCCGACCAGCAGGGGGAGTCCCTGCCCGCCGTCGTCCGCGCGCACGGCGGGTTCACCGCTGTCGACGACCACCGGGACCTCGCCGGACGACCCCGCTACACCACCGCCCGCCGCTGCGGTTGAGCCCTGCGGAAGACTGCTCCTCCGTGGCCGACTTCTACGACTGCTCCGACGCCGAGACGCGCGCCGCCGGACTCGACGCCGCGGCGGCGGCGATCGGCCGGGGTGAGCTGGTGCTGCTCCCGACCGACACCGTCTACGGCGTGGCCGCCGACGCCTTCTCGCCCGCCGCGGTCGCCCGCCTGCTGGAGGCCAAGAACCGCGGCCGGGCGATGCCGGTGCCGGTGCTCGTCGGCGAGGCCTCGACGCTGGCCGGCCTCGTCCTGCAGACCCCTGCGGTCGCGACGCAACTCGCGCAGGAGTTCTGGCCCGGCGGCCTCACCCTCGTGGTCGAGCACGCGCCGTCGCTGGCCTGGGACCTCGGCGACGCGCAGGGCACGGTGGCCGTCCGGCTGCCCGACGACGAGCTGGCCCGCGACCTGCTGCGCCGTACCGGGCCGCTGGCGGTCTCGAGCGCCAACCGATCCGGGCGGCAGGCGGCGACCACCGCGGAGCAGGCGGTGCAGCAGCTCGGTATGCATGCCGCCGTCGTCCTGGACGGCGGCCCGCGCACGAGCTCGGCGGCGAGCACCATCGTCGACTGCACCGGGCGCCCACCGCGGGTGCTCCGGGTGGGTGCCGTGCCGGTCGAGCGGCTCCGCGAGGTCGTCCCCGAGCTCAGCGACTGACGAAGGACCCCGTCCTCCCACCGTCCGCACGCTCAGGGCGGGCTCCGGGACGGGGCTGCTCCTCGGGTCCCCTCTCCGCCCGGCCCGGAGCGATACCGTGGGCCCCTGACCGCCGCGCGCCCGGACACGGGTACCGCGGGCGCCCGCACGGATCTGGAGCGCGACGAGATGAGCACGCCCTACTGGGGACCGGACTTCGCGGCCCTCGCCGCCTTCGATCCCGACATCGCCGGCGTGGTCACCGGGGAGCTCGACCGGCTGCGCGGCGGGCTGCAGCTGATCGCCAGCGAGAACTTCACGAGCCCCGCCGTCCTCGCCGCGCTGGGCAGCACGCTGTCGAACAAGTACGCCGAGGGGTACCCGGGCCGGCGCTACTACGGCGGCTGCGAGGTCGTCGACCGCGCCGAGGAGATCGGCATCGAGCGGGCCAAGGAGCTCTTCGGCGCGGAGCACGCCAACCTCCAGCCGCACTCCGGGGCGAACGCCAACCTGGCCGCCTACGGCGCCTTCCTCTCGCCGGGCGACACCTTCCTGGGCATGGCGCTGCCGCACGGCGGCCACCTCACGCACGGCACGAAGGTGAGCTTCAGCGGCAAGTGGTTCCAGGCCGTGCAGTACGGCGTCGACCCGCGGACCGAGCACATCGACTACGACCAGGTGCGCGACCTCGCCCGCGAGCACCGGCCCAAGCTCATCGTCGCCGGGGGGTCGGCCATCCCGCGGCTGATCGACTTCGCCGCCTTCCGCCGGATCGCCGACGAGGTGGGCGCGATCTTCATGGTCGACGCCGCGCACTTCATCGGCCTGGTCGCCGGCAAGGCGATCCCGAGCCCCGTGCCGCACGCCGACGTGGTCACCTTCACCACGCACAAGGTCCTGCGCGGCCCGCGCGGTGGGGCGATCGTCTGCAGGGCCGAGCACGCCAAGGCCATCGACAAGGCCACCTTCCCGATGATGCAGGGCGGCCCGCTCATGCACGCCGTCGCCGCCAAGGCGGTGAACTTCAAGGAGTGCCTCCAGCCGGAGTACCAGGACTACGCCCGCCAGGTCGTCGCCAACGCGCAGGCGCTGACCGAGGGGCTGGCCGCCGAGGGGCTGCGGCCGGTCGCCGGCGGCACGGACACCCACCTCGCCCTGCTCGACCTGCAGGGGACCGGCGTGACCGGTGCCGACGCCGAGAAGCGGTGCGACGCCGCGGGCATCGTGCTCAACAAGAACGCGATCCCGTTCGACCCCCAACCGGCCTCCGTGGCCTCCGGCATCCGGGTCGGCAGCCCCGCCGTCACCACCCAGGGCATGGCCGAGCCGGAGATGCGGTCGATCGCCTCGCTCATCGGCGCCGCCATCCGCGACGCCGACGGCAGCCGCACCGCCGAGGTCGCCGCGGCCGTCCGCGACCTGGTGTCCGCGCACCCCGCTTACCCCCACCCGACCCGGCCGACTGCCCACCCCCAGCCGGCGCGGACCGCCTGATCCCGTGCGCGAGTACGTCGTCGTCCTGCTCACCGCCGCGCTGGTCACCTTCCTGGCCACGCCGGTGGTGCGGATGATGGCGATCCGGCTGCGGATGATGGCCGCGCCGCGGGAGCGCGACGTGCACGTCATCCCGACCCCGCGGGGAGGCGGCGTCGCCATGTACCTGGGGGTGGTCGCGGCCGTCCTGGTGGCCTCCCGGCTGCCCGCCCTGCAGCGGACGTTCGACGACACGCAGGTCTACGCGGTGCTGGTCGCCGGCGGGCTCATCTGCCTGCTGGGGGTGCTCGACGACAAGTGGGGCCTGGACGCGCTGACGAAACTCACCGGGCAGATCGCCGCGGCCGGCGTCATGGCGCTGCTCGGGGTCCAGCTGGCGTTCCTGTTCCTCCCGGTCGCCGACATCGGGACGGTCTCGCTCGGCCCGGACGTCGGCGTGCCGCTGACCATCCTGCTGACCGTGTTCGCGGTCAACGCGCTCAACTTCATCGACGGGCTCGACGGGCTGGCCGCCGGCGTCTCGGCGATCGCCGCCCTGGCCTTCTTCGCCTACAGCTTCCACCTGGGGCTCACCGGCTACGTGGCCACCGCCAGCGCCCCGGCGCTGATCACCGCTGTCCTCGCCGGAGCCTGCTTGGGCTTCCTGCCGCACAACTTCAGCCCGGCGCGGATCTTCATGGGCGACTCGGGCTCCATGCTCGTCGGGCTCATGCTCTCGGCCGCCGCGGTGACCGCGACCGGGGGAGTGGACGCCCAGACCTTCGACTCGGCGGCCAGCCTGCTGCCGCTGACGCTGCCGCTGCTCGTGCCGATCGCGATCCTGTTCATCCCGTTCACCGACCTGGTGCTGGCCGTCGTCCGGCGGACGAGGAAGGGGCAGTCCCCGTTCTCGCCGGACAAGATGCACCTGCACCACCGGCTGCTCTCCATCGGGCACTCGCACAAGCGCGCGGTCCTGGTCATGTACTTCTGGGCGGCGCTGCTCTCCTTCGGCGCGGTGGGGTTCTCGATCACCGGCGGGCGGGTCGAGCTCGTCGTGGCGGTCGGGGTGCTGCTCGTCGTCGGTGTCGTCGTGGTGCTCAGCCCGCGGGCACGCCGGGCGGCGCGGGAGGCGCGCGCCGCGGAGCTGGAGGCGCAGCGCCTGCGCAGCCGCGCCGACCACCCCACGGCGCGGGGGCACCGCACCGGGAGCCAGGAGCCGGCGCCGCCGCCTGCGGGTGCCGAGCGCGTCCCGCTCTGACCGGGCCCCGTGCCGGTAGGGCGGCAGGGTCCTTCCAGGTACCGTGAGGCGTGCATTCGCAAGGAGAACCGGCCACGAGACCCGATCCCTACGGCGCCATGCTCCGCGGTGGGCTGGTCCCCGCGACCGTCGTCGGAGTCGTCGCGTTCGCCGTCTTCACGGCGGTCGACGGCGCGCTCGGCGCGGCGGGCAGCGCCCTGGCCGTCGCCGTCGTCCTGGTGAGCACCGTCTCCACCCTGGTGCTCCTGCGCAGGATGGCCGGCCTCGACCCGCGCGTGGTCTTCATGGGTGCCCTCGTCGGCTACTTCTTCAAGGTCATGCTGCTCGGGGTCTTCCTCGTGCTGTTCCGCGACGCGGAGTGGCTCTCCCCGATCGCCTTCGCCGTCACCGCGATCGTCGTGTCGCTGGCCGGCACCATCGGTGAGGTCGTCGCCTTCACCCGGGTCAAGACCTACATCTACGACGAGCCGGGGGCGGCGTCCGGGGCGGCGCGTTGACCGAGCCCGGCGGCACCGAGCGGCCGGCGCCGGTCCACCACCAGATGGTGGCGGGCGCCCACCTGCGCGAGGCGTGGGACGCGCTCGGCATGCTCCTGTCCGGCGTGCTGGTCTTCGGGCTGCCGGCGTGGTGGCTCAGCGAGGCCATCGACCAGGTCTGGGTGCTGCCCGTGGCCCTCGTCCTGGGGATGGCCGCTTCGATCTCCGCGATCTGGGTCCGCTACGCTCACCACGGCCCGTGAGGCGTGCCACGCCGCAGATGCGGAAGGCGGCCCCCCGGGCCGCAGTACGAAACCACCCAGAAGTTCGTGACGGAGGCTGAGTAGTGACGACCGTGGTCTCGGCCGCCGAGGAGTTCGTACCGCCGAGTGCGCCGGACTTCTGGCAGCCGCTCGTCGGCGACGGCGCCTTCGCCATCACGCGTTCGATGATCGTGATGGTCCTGGTGACCATCGGTCTCGCGGTCGTCATGATGCTGGCCACGCGTCGCCTGTCGGTGGTCCCCGGGCGCGGGCAGTACCGGCTCGAGGGCGTGTACGGCCTGGTCCGCAACTCGATCGGCCGGGACATCATCGGCTCGGACCACTTCCGGCCCTACGTCCCGCTGCTGTTCACCCTGTTCACGCTCATCCTGGTGAACAACCTGATGGGCATCATCCCGCCCGTCCAGTTCCCCACGATGAGCCGGATCGGCTTCCCCCTCGCCCTGGCGCTCGGGGTCTACGTCGTCTACCTGGTCGCCGGCGTCCGCCGTCGCGGGCTGGGTGGCTTCCTCAAGAACCTGGTGCCCAGCGGTCTGCCCTTCTGGGTGGTCCCGGTCGTCTTCGTCCTGGAGCTGGTGACGTTCCTCGTCACCCGTCCGGTCACGCTCACGCTGCGGCTCTTCGGCAACATGTTCGCGGGCCACATCCTGCTGCTGCTGTTCGCGCTGGGCGGGGAGTACCTGCTGCTCCACGGCGAGGGTCTGCTGAAGCTGGTCTCGATCCCGGCCTTCGTGATGTTCTTCCTGTTCAGCGCGTTCGAGATCCTGATCGCGTTCCTGCAGGCCTACGTCTTCATCCTGCTGGCCTCTGTCTACATCGCAGAGATCTACGCGGACGACCACTGACGTCCGCGGAGCACCGGCTCCGAGCTGTACCACCGATGTGCGCCACCCGGTAGCACAGACCGACTGAGAGGAACGGACACACCCAATGGAAGGCAATCTCGCGATCATCGGCTACGGCCTGTCGGCCATCGGGCCGGGTGTGGGCATCGGCCTGATCTTCGCTGCCTACGTGGCCGGCGTGGCCCGTCAGCCCGAGGTCCGCGGTGTGCTGCAGACCATCGCCATCCTCGGCTTCGTGCTCTGCGAGCAGCTGGCCATCTTCGGCATCGCCCTCGCCTTCGTCTTCTCGGGCTGACCGAGGACCGGAAGGAGCACACGTGATGGGCGCGATCGACAACGCGGCCGACGTCCTGGCCGCCGAGAGCGGCGAGGGCGGCTTCTGGGAGGACGCCTACCCGGTCATCCCGCACCCGGGTGAGCTGATCGTCGGCATCATCTCGTTCGCCATCCTGTACCTCCTCTACAAGCGCTTCGTCGTGCCGCGGCTCGAGGCGATGCTGGCCGAGCGCCAGCGCGCCATCGAGGGCGGCATCGAGCGCGCCGAGGCCATGCAGGCCGAGGCCAAGGCGGCGCTCGAGCAGTACCGCGCGCAGCTGGCCGAGGCCCGCAACGAGGCCGCGCAGATCCGTGACCAGGCCCGCGCCGAGGGTCAGCGGATCCTCGAGGACCTGCGGGCCCAGGCGCAGGAGGAGTCGGCGCGGATCGTCGCCCGTGGCGAGGAGCAGATCGTTGCTGCCCGCCAGCAGGTGGTCAACGAGCTGCGCGGGCAGGTCGGTGGCCTCGCCGTCGAGCTCGCGGGCCGGGTCGTCGGGGAGTCCCTCGCCGACGAGGCCCGCCGGCAGGGGACGGTGGACCGCTTCCTCGACGAGCTCGACCAGATGGCCGCCGGCGCCCCCGACGGTCGGAGCGGCAGCACCGTCGCCGGAGGCACCCGCTGATGGATGCCTCGAGCCGCGCGGCGCTCCTCGCCGCCCGGGAACGGCTGGACGAGCTGACCCGGGACCCCTCCGGGTTCCTGGGCAAGGCCAAGGACAAGCTGACCGGTCAGGCCCGCGCCACCGCCGCCGAGGACCAGCTCGCGCTGGCCGAGGAGCTGTTCGCGGTGGCGCGGCTGCTGGACGCCCAGCCCTCGCTGCGCCGGGCGCTCACCGATCCGTCGGGCAAGCCCGAGGAGCGGGCGGCGCTGGCGCAGCGGCTGTTCGGCAGCCGCCTCTCCGCGGTCGCGCTCGACATCGTCGAGTTCAGCGTCCGGCAGCGCTGGTCGCGGCCGTTCGACCTGATCGAGGCCGCGACGTCCCTGGCCACCGAGGCGGCTCTCGACGCCGCGGGTGCCCGCGGTGAGCTGGACGGCGTGGAGGACGAGCTCTTCCGCTTCGGCCGGATCATCGAGGGCGACCGGGAGCTGTCCCGGATCCTCAGCGACCGCAAGGCCCCGGCCGCGGGCAAGGCGGCGCTGCTCGACCAGCTGCTGTCGGGCCGGGTCAGCCCGGTGACCGAGCTCCTGCTGCGCAACGTGCTCACCACGTCCCACGCCGGTACGGCGGGGGTCGCGGTCGAGCGGCTCTCGGACGTCGCCAGCCGTCGCCGGGGCCAGTACGTGGCCCGGGTGACGACGGCGGCGCCGCTCACCGCAGCCCAGGAGCAGCGCCTGGTCGACGTGCTCACCCGCCTCTACGGGCGGACCATCGGGTTGCAGGTCACCGTCGACCCGACGGTGCTCGGCGGTCTCCTCGTCCAGGTGGGCGACGAGGTCATCGACGGCAGCATCGCCCACCGGCTGGAAGCCGCCCGACGGCAGCTCGCCGGCTGACCCGCCCACCACCACAGATCACGACCCCGCAGGGAAGAGGACTCAGAGCCATGGCCGAGCTGACGATCTCCGCAGAAGAGATCCGCAGTGCCATCCAGAACTACGTCACCGAGTACTCGCCTGACGTGTCCCGCGAAGAGGTCGGGATCGTCACCGAGGCCGGCGACGGCATCGCCCGGGTCGAGGGCCTGCCCTCGGTCATGACCAACGAGCTGCTCGAGTTCGAGAGCGGTGTCCGTGGTCTGGCGCTGAACCTGGACGTCCGCGAGGTCGGTGTGGTCGTCCTGGGTGACTACTCCGGCATCGAGGAGGGCCAGCAGGTGCGGCGCACCGGCGAGGTCCTCTCGGTCCCCGTCGGCGACGGCTACCTCGGCCGCGTCGTGGACCCGCTGGGCAACCCGATCGACGGCGCGGGCCCGATCGAGACCACCGGACGCCGCGCGCTCGAGCTGCAGGCGCCCACGGTGGTCCAGCGGCAGTCGGTGCACGAGCCGCTGCAGACCGGCATCAAGGCCATCGACGCCATGACGCCGATCGGCCGCGGCCAGCGCCAGCTGGTCATCGGTGACCGGCAGACCGGCAAGACCGCGATCGTGACCGACACGATCATCAACCAGAAGGAAGCCTGGGCGACCGGCGACCCGCAGCAGCAGGTGCGCTGCATCTACGTCGCCGTCGGCCAGAAGGGGTCGACGATCGCCGCGATCCGCTCCGCCCTCGAGGACGCCGGCGCGATGGAGTACACGACCATCGTCGCCGCCCCGGCATCCGAGGCCGCCGGCTTCAAGTACATCGCCCCCTACACCGGCTCGGCCATCGGCCAGCACTGGATGTACGAGGGCAAGCACGTCCTCATCGTCTTCGACGACCTGTCCAAGCAGGCCGAGGCCTACCGCGCCGTCTCCCTGCTGCTGCGCCGCCCGCCGGGCCGCGAGGCCTACCCGGGCGACGTCTTCTACCTCCACTCCCGCCTGCTGGAGCGCTGCGCGAAGCTCTCCGACGAGCTCGGCGCGGGCTCGATGACCGGCCTGCCGCTCATCGAGACCAAGGGCAACGACGTGTCGGCCTACATCCCGACCAACGTCATCTCGATCACCGACGGGCAGATCTTCCTCGAGACGGGTCTGTTCAACTCCGGTGTCCGCCCCGCCATCAACGTCGGCATCTCGGTGTCCCGAGTGGGTGGGTCCGCCCAGATCAAGGCGATGAAGTCGGTCGCCGGCCGCCTGCGCCTGGACCTGGCCCAGTACCGCGAGCTCGAGGCGTTCGCCTCGTTCTCCTCCGACCTGGACGCCTCCAGCCGCGCGACGCTGGAGCGCGGTCAGCGCCTGGTCGAGCTGCTCAAGCAGGGCCAGTACTCGCCGTACTCCGTGGAGCGCGAGGTCGTCTCGCTGTGGCTCGGCACCACCGGCAAGCTCGACGTCGTCCCGGTGAGCGACGTGCGCCGCTTCGAGTCGGAGTTCCTCGACTACGTGTCCCGGAGCCACGGCGGCATCTTCGACACCATCCGGACGTCGAAGAAGCTCGAGGACGACACGGTGCGGAACCTGGAGCAGGCGGTCGACGCCTTCTACGGCCAGTTCACCACCGGCGACGGTGAGTCGCTCAAGGTGAACGAGCCCGAGGTCGAGGCCATGGACGCCTCGGAGCGGGGTCAGGAGCGCGTCCAGGTCAAGAAGAAGGGCTGAGGCGATGGCTGCCTCTCTCCGCGCGCTGCGGCGCCGCATCCGCTCCACGCAGTCGACGAAGAAGATCTTCTCGGCGCAGGAGCTGATCGCCGGTGCCCGCATCGTGCGCGCCCAGGCCCGGGTGGAGGCGTCCAAGCCCTACGCCCGGGAGATCACCCGCGTCCTGTCGGCGCTGGCGTCCTCGGCGTCCCTGGACCACCCGCTCCTGACCGAGCGGGAGAGCGCGCGGCGGGCCGCCGTCCTGGTGATCACCTCCGACCGCGGTTTCGCCGGCTCGTACAACGTCAACGTGCTCCGGCGGACCGAGGAGCTGCTCTCCCTGCTCCGGCAGGAGGGCAAGGAGCCGGTCCTCTACGTCGTCGGCCGGAAGGGGGAGACCTACTACTCCTTCCGCAACCGCGAGATGGCTGACACCTTCACGGGCTTCTCCGAGCAGCCCAAGTACTCCGACGCCCAGAGCGTGGGCGAGGAGCTGATCGCGGCCTTCACCGCCGGTCAGGACGACGACGAGAGCGGGTCGGGCGCCGACGGCGTCCTCGGGGTCGACGAGCTGCACATCGTCTACACCGAGTTCCGCTCCCTGCTCTCGCAGATCCCCGTCGCCAAGCGGATGGCTCCGCTGGAGGTCGAGGAGGTCGAGGAGTTCGACTACGAGCGGGAGGACCGGGAGCAGGGCACCGCTGCCGACAACGGTCTCCCGACCGCGTACGAGTTCGAGCCCTCGGCGGAGGGGCTGCTCGACGCGCTGCTGCCGAAGTACATCACCACGCGCATCTACGCGGCGATGCTCGAGGCGGCCGCGTCCGAGTCGGCCTCGCGCCGCCGGGCGATGAAGTCGGCGTCCGACAACGCCGAGGAGCTGGCGAAGAACCTCTCGCGGCAGGCCAACCAGGCCCGCCAGGCGGAGATCACCCAGGAGATCAGCGAGATCGTCGGTGGCGCCGACGCGCTGGTCTCGGCCGGCTCGAACGACTGACCCACCGAACAGCAGACCACCGAGCCCCAGGGCAGGAGAGCAGTACAGATGACCGTCACCGAGGACCGTCCGACCACCTCGCAGACCACCGGCTCCGGCCGCGTCGTGCGGGTCACCGGGCCGGTCGTCGACGTCGAGTTCCCGCGCGACGCGATGCCCGACCTGTTCAACGCCCTGAAGGTCGACGTCACGCTCGCCGACCTCGGCAAGACCCTCACCCTCGAGGTCGCCCAGCACCTGGGTGAGAACGTCGTGCGCACCATCTCGATGGCGCCGACCGACGGTCTCGTCCGCGGCGCCGAGGTCACCGACACCGGGAACCCGATCATGGTCCCCGTCGGCGACGTCACCAAGGGTCACGTCTTCAACGCCCTCGGGGAGTGCCTGGACACCCCCGGCTATGCCGAGGACGCCACCCGCTGGTCCATCCACCGGCACGCGCCGCGGTTCGACCAGCTCGAGGGCCGCACCGAGATGCTGGAGACCGGCATCAAGGTCATCGACCTGCTGACCCCCTACGTGGCCGGCGGGAAGATCGGTCTGTTCGGCGGTGCCGGCGTCGGCAAGACCGTGCTGATCCAGGAGATGATCCGCCGCGTCGCCCAGGAGTTCGGTGGTGTGTCGGTGTTCGCCGGTGTCGGCGAGCGCACCCGTGAGGGCAACGACCTCATCACGGAGATGACCGAGTCCGGCGTCATCGAGTCGACCGCGCTGGTCTTCGGCCAGATGGACGAGCCGCCGGGCACCCGCCTGCGCGTCGCCCTCTCGGCCCTGACGATGGCCGAGTACTTCCGCGACGAGCAGAACCAGGACGTGCTGCTCTTCATCGACAACATCTTCCGGTTCACGCAGGCCGGCTCCGAGGTCTCCACGCTGCTGGGCCGCATGCCCTCGGCCGTGGGGTACCAGCCGACCCTGGCCGACGAGATGGGCGAGCTGCAGGAGCGGATCACCTCGACCCGTGGCCGCTCGATCACCTCGCTGCAGGCGATCTACGTGCCCGCCGACGACATCACCGACCCGGCGCCGCACACCACGTTCGCCCACCTCGACGCGACGACCGTGCTCTCGCGGCCGATCTCGGAGAAGGGCATCTACCCGGCCGTGGACCCGCTGGACTCCACCAGCCGGATCCTCGACCCGCAGTACGTGGGCCAGGAGCACTACGACATCGCCCAGCGGGTGAAGCAGGTGCTGCAGCGCTACCAGGAGCTGCAGGACATCATCGCGATCCTCGGCATCGACGAGCTCTCCGAGGAGGACAAGGTCACGGTCAACCGGGCCCGTCGCGTCGAGCGCTTCCTCTCGCAGAACATGTTCGTCGCCGAGGCCTTCACCGGGCAGCCGGGGTCGTTCGTGCCCCTGGCGGAGACCCTCCAGGCGTTCAAGGCCATCACCGAGGGCGAGTACGACAACGTCCCCGAGCAGGCCTTCTTCATGTGCGGTGGCCTCGAGGACCTCGAGAAGAACGCCTCGAAGCTCAAGAAGTAGAAGGACCCCGCTGCCCCCGCGCCGCGCACGCTCGGCGCGGGGCTCTGCAGCGAGGCCACCCCGGGACGTTCCGTCGGCCGGGTCTCCGCGAGGAGGCCCGGCCTTCGGCGATCCGGGGATCTCGTCCGATCGGGTGAATCGGGGCCACCGGCTCTGCGGGCCGGGGGCGGAGCTGTCGACCATTGCTCCAGGCGCGCCCGGGAGACGGGTGCCGGCGCGAGGGGCGAGCGTGGAACGGGACGGCGCGGTACCGCGGTCCGCAGACCGGGTCGCGGACTGGACGTGGCCGCCGCTGGCCCCCGTGGACGTGCGGGTCGCCGACTTCGACACCGAGCGCTGGGCGTCGGCCACCTGCGTGCGCCACCCCTGGGTCCGCGTGGGGCGCTGGACCCTGCCATACCGCCGCGCGGCCTGAAAGAGGGCCACCCTTCCCTCCCATGCCCCGCACGCTCGGCGCGGGCCCCTGAAGGGTGGCCGTTCCAGCTCGTCGCTGCGTGGCTAGAGTGAGGGTTCCGTTCCGTGGACCCCGAGGAGTGTCGTGGCGACCCTGCAGGTCGAGTTGGTGGCCGTCGAGCGCAAGATCTGGTCCGGCGAGGCCACGAGCGTCATCGCCCGCACCACGGAGGGCGAGCTCGGTGTCCTGCCGGGGCACACCCCCCTGCTGGGTCAGCTGGCCGACGGCGGCGTCGTGACGATCCACACCGAGTCCGGCGAGGACATGGTCATCGCCGCCCACGGCGGCTTCCTCTCCGTCACCGAGCGAGGCGTCTCGATCCTCGCCGAGACGGCGGAGATCTCCACGGAGATCGACGTCGAGCGGGCCCGGGAGGCCCTGCGCCGCGCCGAGAGCGAGGGCGACGACCCCGAGGCGGTCGCCGCCGCACGCCGCGCCCAGTCGCGGCTGAGGGCGGCCGGCGCGAGCGACTGACGGGGCCGGCGAGCGCGCGGGATGACCACCGCCCTGTGGGTGCTGATCGGCGTCCTGCTGCTGCTCGTCGTCGTGGTCTTCCTGCTGCGCCGCCGGTTCCTGCTCTCGGGGCTCGGCGCGGTGACGATGTGGCTGCGCCCGGAGGGCGCGCCCCGCTGGTCGGTGGGCGTCGCCTGGTACGGCGGTGACGTCCTGCTCTGGTACCGCGCGCTGTCGCTGTCGGTGCGCCCGCAGCAGCGGCTGACCCGCGCCGGGTTCCGCGTGCTGGCCCAGCGCCCGCCCGGGCGGGATGACCTCGCGCTGCCCGGTGACGTCCACGTCCTGGAGTGCAGCACCGCCCAGGGGCGGCGCGAGCTGGCCATGGACCGCTCGACGGTGACCGGTTTCCTGTCCTGGGTGGAGTCGGCGCCGCCGGGCAGCTGAGGCCGCCGGGCTCAGCCGTCCCGGCGAGCGGCCGCGCGCTGGGCGTGGACGCCGCTGTGCGCGCCGGGCTCCCAGAGGATGTCGCCGCCGGGGTTGGCGACCCGCCCGAGGATGAACACCAGGTCCGACAGGCGGTTCAGGTAGCGGGCCGTCTCCGGGTTGGTGCGCTCGGCGTCGCTCTCTAGCAGCGCCCAGACGCTGCGCTCGGCCCGGCGGACGATCACCCGCACCTGGTGCAGCAGCGCCGCGAGCGGGGTGCCGCCGGGGAGGATGAAGCTGTCGAGCTTGGGCAGCGTCTCGTTGTAGGCGTCGCAGGCCGCCTCGAGCCGCTCGGTGTAGGCGGCCGTCACCCGCAGCGGCGGGTACTCCGGCTCCGGGACGATCGGCGTGCACAGGTCGGCGCCCACGTCGAACAGGTCGTTCTGGATGCTGCGGAGCAGGTCGGCCAGCGACGGCTCGGGGGCGCCGAGGGCGATCGCGACGCCGATCGCGCTGTTGGCCTCGTCCACGTCGGCGTAGGCGACGAGCCGCGCGTCGGTCTTGGCCACCCGGCTCATGTTGCCCAGGTGGGTCTGACCGGCGTCGCCGGTCTTCGTGTAGATGCGGGTGAGCCGGACCGTCATGCCCGAAGCCTAGGAGAAGGACCCTCCTGCCCCCCACTCCTCGCTGCGCTCGGAGCGGGTCCCTGCAGGAGGGCCGTTCCAGCGCGTCACGGGGCGCGCGGCGGGTTCGTGCAGCGGGGCCGTCGCCAGATGCGGTCCGCCGTAGGCTGCCCCGGTGGAGTGCTTCGAGGTGGCCGGGGGAGCGAGGCTCGCGGGCCGGGTGCGGGTCACCGGTGCCAAGAACAGCGCGTTGAAGCTGATGGCGGCGACGCTGCTCGCCTCCGGGCGGTCGACGATCGACGAGGTCCCCGACATCCTCGACGTCGCCATCATGGGCGAGGTGCTGCGCCGGCTGGGCTGCGCCGTCTCCTACGAGCGGACCCCCGGCAGCGGGGGTGGCGGCCGGCTGACCATCGACGTCCCGGAGGCGCCCTCCACCGAGACCGACTACGACCTGGTCCGCCGCATGCGCGCCTCGATCAGCGTGCTGGGCCCGCTGGTCGCCCGCTGCGGCAGCGCGCGCGTGGCGCTCCCGGGCGGGGACGCCATCGGCTCGCGCGGACTGGACATGCACATCTCCGGCCTGGAGCGGCTGGGCGCCACCATCATCAGCGAGCACGGCTTCCTCGTCGCGACCGCCCCGCGGCTGACCGGCACCTCGATCTGGCTGGACTTCCCCTCGGTCGGTGCCACGGAGAACCTCGTCATGGCGGCGGTCCTCGCCAGGGGCACCACGGTCGTCGACAACGCGGCGCGCGAGCCCGAGATCGTCGACCTCTGCCGGATGCTGGGCGAGATGGGGGCCCGCATCGAGGGCGCCGGGACCTCCACGATCACCGTCGAGGGCGTGGACGCGCTGCAGCCGGTCGAGTACACGACGGTCCCCGACCGCATCGTGACCGGCACCTGGGCCATCGGCGCGGTGATGACCCGGGGGGACGTCGTCATCGAGCGGGGCGTCGCCGAGCACCTCACGGTGGCCCTGGACAAGCTGACCGACGCCGGGGCCGTCGTCGAGTCGCTGCCCGACGGCCTCCGGGTGGCCATGGAGGGCCGCCCGCGCTGCGTCGACGTCGTCACCCTGCCCTTCCCCGGGTTCCCGACCGACCTGCAGCCGATGGCGGTGGCGCTGGCCGCGGTCTCCACCGGGACCGCGCTGATCACGGAGAACGTGTTCGAGGGCCGGTTCATGTTCGTCAACGAGCTCGTGCGGCTGGGGGCCGACGTCCGCATCGACGGGCACCACGCCGTGGTCCGCGGCCGCGAGCGGTTCTCCAGCGCTCCCGTGCTGGCCACCGACATCCGCGCCGGAGCCGGGCTCGTGCTGGCCGGCCTGTGCTCCGACGGGGTGACGGAGGTGCAGGACGTGCACCACGTCGACCGCGGCTACCCCGACTTCGTCGACCAGCTCCGTGGCCTGGGCGCCGACGTCCGGCGCACGGAGCGCCCGGACTAGGGCGGCCCGCCGCCGAACGACGCGGCCAGCTGCCGCGCACGGTCGGCGTCCTCCGGGAACACCAGCACCTCGGCGCGGTAGGCCTCCGGGAAGCGCACCGTGGACCGGATCCCGGCGTCGGACAGCACCGCCCGCAGGGCCAGGGCCGACTCGCGGCGGCTCAGCGTGGCCACGTGGGTGAGCAGCCCGTCCTCGATCGGCCCGCCGCGCCGGCGCCCGCCGTCGCTGCCGAAGGCCCAGCGGGTGAAGAGCGCCAGCAGCGCGAACGCCGCCAGGGCCACCACCGGCCCCCCGGCGTGCAGCAGGCTGTCCGCGACCGCCACGGCTCTCCTCCTCCCGGGTTCACCCTTGGCGAGTGTCCCACCGCACACCTTCCCGGGCGGGGCTGCTACCGGCGGGTAACCGCCCTACACTCCGCCGGTATGCCGTTCCCGCAGAAGCCGACGGAGCGCGACCGACCCTGGGTCATGCGCACCTACGCCGGCCACTCCTCGCCGGCCGAGTCCAACGCCCTCTACCGCCGCAACCTGGCGAAGGGCCAGACCGGTCTCTCGGTGGCCTTCGACCTGCCGACGCAGACCGGCTACGACCCCGACGACGAGCTCGCCCGCGGGGAGGTCGGGAAGGTCGGCGTGCCGGTGACCCACATCGGTGACATGCGTGCCCTCTTCGACGGCATCCCGCTCGACGAGATGAACACGTCCATGACGATCAACGCCACCGCCATGTGGCTGCTCGCGCTCTACCAGGCGGTCGCCGAGGAGCAGGGGCACGACGTCGCCACGCTGGCCGGGACGACGCAGAACGACATCATCAAGGAGTACCTCTCGCGGGGGACCTACGTCTTCCCGCCGGCGCCCTCGATGCGGCTGATCACCGACATGGTCGCCTACACGGTGACGGCGATGCCCAAGTGGAACCCGATCAACATCTGCAGCTACCACCTGCAGGAGGCCGGGGCCACGCCGGTGCAGGAGATCGCCTACGCCATGAGCACGGCGATCGCGGTCCTGGACTCCGTGCGCGACTCCGGCCAGGTGCCGGAGGAGCGCTTCGGCGAGGTCGTCGCGCGCATCTCCTTCTTCGTCAACGCCGGGGTCCGGTTCGTCGAGGAGATGTGCAAGATGCGGGCCTTCACCCAGCTCTGGGACGAGCTGACCGAGGAGCGCTACGGCGTGCAGGACCCCAAGCACCGCCGCTTCCGCTACGGCGTCCAGGTCAACTCCCTGGGCCTCACCGAGGCGCAGCCGGAGAACAACGTCCAGCGCATCGTCCTCGAGATGCTCGCCGTGACCCTGTCCAAGGACGCCCGCGCCCGCGCCGTGCAGCTGCCGGCGTGGAACGAGGCACTCGGGCTGCCCCGGCCGTGGGACCAGCAGTGGTCGCTGCGGCTGCAGCAGGTGCTCGCCTACGAGACCGACCTGCTGGAGTACGACGACCTGTTCACCGGCTCGGTCGTCGTCGAGAAGAAGGTGGCCGAGCTCGTCGATGGCGCCCGCGCCGAGATCGCCCGTGTGCAGCAGATGGGCGGGGCCGTCGCGGCCGTCGAGTCCGGCTACATGAAGGGCGAGCTGGTGGCCTCCCTGGCCGAGCGCCGGCGCCGGATGGAGAGCGGCGAGGACGTCGTCGTCGGCGTCAACAGGTTCGACACCACCGAGCCGAACCCGCTGACCGCCGACCTCGACGCCGCCATCATGGTCGTGGACCCGGCGGTCGAGAACGCCGCGCAGGAGGCCGTCCGGAAGTGGCGGGCCGAGCGGGACCAGGAGGCGGCCGACAAGGCCCTGGACGCCCTCCGTGAGGCCGCGTCCTCCGACGTGAACCTGATGCCGGCCACCCTCGACTGCGCCCGCGCCGGCGTGACCACAGGGGAGTGGGCCGGCGTGCTGCGCGAGGTCTTCGGGGAGTACCGGGCCCCCACCGGCGTCGCCGCCGCCAGCGGGGGCGGGGAGGCCGACGAGGCCCTCACCGAGGTCCGGGAGCGGGTGCGCGCCACCGGTGCGGAGCTCGGTGGCCGGCTGCGCTTCCTCGTCGGCAAGCCGGGGCTCGACGGCCACTCCAACGGCGCCGAGCAGATCGCCGTGCGCGCCCGCGACGCCGGGTTCGAGGTGATCTACCAGGGCATCCGGCTGACGCCGGCCCAGATCGTGAGCGCCGCCGTGGAGGAGGACGTGCACGTCGTCGGCCTGTCGGTGCTCTCCGGCTCCCACCTGCAGGTGGTGCCGGCGGTCCTGCAGGGGCTCCGCGAGGCCGGGCTGGACGACGTGCCGGTCGTGGTCGGCGGGATCATCCCCGACAGCGACGCCCGGCGGCTGCGCGAGCAGGGCGTGGCCCGCGTCTTCACCCCGAAGGACTTCGGGTTGAACGACATCATGGGGCAGGTCGTCGACGTGGTCCGCGAGGCCAACGGCCTCCCGGACCGGGTCCCCGCCCCGGCGTGACCACCGGGCCGAACCGGACGTCGACGCCGGGGGAGAACAGGACGCTGTCCGGCGGGCCCGGCAGGTCGGCCAGGCCGGCGGCGGCGAGCAGGGAGTCGTCGAGCTCGGCGACCTCCGCCCGGTGCAGCGGCCACTCCGGGTGCTCGTTGGGCCAGTACGCCGGACCGCCTCGTCCGGGCCGGTGCAGCCCCCACCGGGCGGTCAGGAAGTGCTCCAACGGGCCCGGCCGGTCCAGCCGGCGGCCCACGTCGACGGTGAGCGTGCTGCGCGCACCGGCGGGGCCGGGCCAGCGCCGGCGGCAGCGGTAGGTGACGCGGTCGCCGGCGCGGTCGATCCGCATGTGCGACCACGCGTACGGCAGCCGTGCCACCCAGCGCGCGGTCACCACGGGGAGCAGGCGCTCGGCGTCCAGCGACCGGAAGACGACGCCCCGCCGGCCCTGGGCGTCCACCGAGTAGAGCCGCACGTTCGTCTCGGCGAACGAGCCGAGGTAGGGGATGCCCGGCGTCCCGAACAGCCCGATCCGCACCATGCGGAACGGGATGAGCCCGACGTAGGTGGCGCCGTCCAGCACGTCGGGGCGGGTCCCGGCCGGGAGCAGCGGAGCGACCCGCGCGGGGTCCACCGCCCAGTGGAGGAACGCGACGTCGCGCCAGCCCTGGGTGAACACGGTACGGCCGGCCGGTCGCGGCGCGGTCGGGCTGAGCGGTTCGACGTCGGGCACGGACCCAGCGTCCCCCCTCGCGCGGCGATCGTCGTTGCCGACCGGGGCCGGGCATGGTGGGGTCGGGGCATGGCTGACGGTGCACCCCGGGTCGAGCGCGACGGCGACGTCGTCCGCATCACGATGACGCGCGCGGGGAAGCGCAACGCGCTCTCCCGCGAGCACCTCACGCAGCTGCTCGCCGCGGTCACCGAGGCGGGCGAGAGCGACGCCGCGGCCGTCGTGCTCGGCGCCGAGGGTCCGGTGTTCAGCGCGGGCCACGACTTCGCCGACGTCGCCGGGGCCTCGCTGCCCGAGGTGCGCAGCCTGCTGCAGCTGTGCACCGAGCTGATGCAGACCGTCCAAGACGTGCCGCAGGTCGTCGTGGCGCGGGTGCACGCCCTCGCGACGGCGGCCGGCTGCCAGCTGGTGGCCTCGTGCGACCTCGCCGTCGCCGCAGAATCCGCGGGCTTCGCCGCCCCCGGCGGCAAGGGCGGCTGGTTCTGCCACACGCCCATGGTGGCGATCGCCCGCAACGTCGGCCGCAAGCGCGCCATGGAGCTGGCGCTGACCGGCGACGTCATCGACGCCGCGACGGCGCTGGACTGGGGGCTGGTGAACCGCGTGGTGCCCGACGCCGAGCTGGACGCCGCCGTCGACGAGCTGGTGGAGCGGGCCACCCGTGGCTCGCGGGCGAGCAAGGCCTGGGGCAAGCAGACGATGTACGCCCAGCTGGACCGCCCCGAGCGCGACGCCTACGCGACCGCGATCGAGGTCATGGCGGCGGCGAGCCAGCTGCCCGGCGCGCGCGAGGGCATGGCCTCCTTCCTGGAGAAGCGCCGCCCCGTCTGGCCGGACTGAAGAAGGACCACGGTGAAGCCGGCCACAGCGCGGAATGCGCGGGCGCCGGGAAGCCCTGACCCACGCGTGCAGAACATCTGGTGCCTGACGCGGCGGCGGACCGTCGACTTCGGCCGCGTGACGGTGGACCGCTGTCGGGGCTGACGCGCCCCGCCCGGTCATCTCTCATCCAGAACGGAAACACCCCCGTGCTCGCTCGTCTCCGCCGCGTGCCCTTCGCGGCGCAGGTCCTCCTCGCCCTGGTCGTGGGCGTCGCCCTCGGCTTCGTCGCCCGTGAGATCGGTCCCGTCGCCGACGGCTCGCCCAACTGGCTCACCAGCACCCTCCAGACCATCGGCGGCACCTTCGTCACGCTGCTGAAGACCCTCGTCCCGCCGCTGATCGTCACCGCGGTGATCGTCAGCATCGCGAACCTCAAGCAGGTCTCCAACGCCGCGAGGCTCGCCGCCCAGACGCTGCTCTGGTTCGCGATCACCGCGCTGATCGCCGTCGCCATCGGGATCGGGCTCGGCCTGCTCACCCAGCCCGGCCGCAACAGCTCGGTCGACGCCGCGGCGCAGGCCGACCCCGGCCGCACCGGCTCCTGGTTCGACTTCCTCAACGGCATCGTCCCCGGCAACATCCTGGGCCTGCAGGGCTCCGCGGAGGGTGCCCTGTCGTTCAACGTCCTCCAGCTGATCGTCATCGCCGCCGTCATCGGCATCGCGGTGCTCAAGGTCGGCGAGGCAGCCGAGCCCTTCCTCGGCGTCGTCCGATCGGCGCTCGCCGTCGTCCAGAAGGTGCTGTGGTGGGTCATCCTCCTGGCGCCGCTGGGCACCGTCGGCCTGATCGGCAACGCCGTCGCCAGCTACGGCTGGGAGTCCCTGGGCTCGCTCGGCGTCTTCGCCGGGGCCGTCTACGCGGGTCTGGCGATCGTGCTCTTCGTCGTCTACCCGGTGCTCCTGCGCGCCCACGGCCTCTCGCCGCTGCGCTGGTTCGCGGGCGCCTGGCCGGCGATCCAGCTGGCCTTCGTCTCGCGCTCCTCGATCGGCACGCTGCCGGTGACCGAGCGGGTGACCGAGCAGAACCTCGGCGTCCCGCGGTCCTACGCCTCGTTCGCCGTCCCGCTGGGCGCGACGACGAAGATGGACGGCTGCGCGGCGATCTACCCCGCGCTCGCGGCGATCTTCGTCGCCCAGTTCTTCGGGGTGGACCTGGGCCTCACCGACTACCTGCTCATCGCCCTGGTGTCGGTCATCGGCTCGGCCGCCACCGCGGGCGTCACCGGCGCGGTGGTCATGCTGACCCTCACGCTCTCCACCCTCGGCCTGCCCCTGGCCGGCGTGGGCCTGCTGCTGGCCGTCGACCCGATCCTCGACATGGGGCGCACCGCGGTCAACGTCGCCGGTCAGGCGCTGGTGCCCACGATCGTGGCCCGGCGGGAGGGCATCCTCGACCTCGAGCGCTACCGCTCGACGAGGACGGTCGACCCGCTGGCCCCGGCCGAGGAGCGCGGCGGCGTCGACGCCGACCTGCGGGAGCCCGCGACCGCCTGAGAACACTCCTGCACGGGCCCGGACCTCCCAGGAGGTCCGGGCCCGTCGCTCATCCCTCGGTCAGGTCCGCGCAGCCGGACTCGTGCGGCAGCAGCGGCCGCAGCTGCGCCGACCACCGCGACCCGTCGTCCCCGACCCACGGGGTGGCCGAGCTGCCCTCCGCCGCCGCCTCGAGCACCGCCTGCGCCTGCTCGCCGGTGGCCGTCACGCAGGTGATGCCCGGCCCGATCGGCTCGCCCGGGAGCTCCGGCCCCGGCCACGGCAGCTCCGGCTGGGCCGGGTCCACGTCGACGTAGGGGCTCACCACCGCCGCGACGGCGTCGGGCTGGTACGGCTCGGGGCCGGACACCCGGTCGGCACCCAGCGCGGCGACCGGGTCGCGCAGCGCCTCGGCGAGCTCCGCGAGCCGGGCGCGCGCGGCCGCCTGCTCCTCGGTGATCCCGGTGTCGAACCCGGTCGGCAGCCCGCCGTCCGGCTCCCGCTCGGGCCCCACGCCGAGGGCGTACACCTCGCGGGTGACCGTCTCCCCGCCGGTGCGGACGGTGAACCGGGTGCTGGTCACGTCCGCGACCGGCGGGCTGCCGAGGTCGCCGGTCTCGGTGACACCGGCGGCCACCGCCCGGTCGACGAGGTCGCGCACCCCGCCGTCCCCGAGCCGGTACACCTGCAGGTTGGGCAGCGCCGGGGCGGGCCAGATGGCGATGACCGGCCCGTCGGTGATGAGCCGGCCGTCGGCGTAGAGGGTCGCCGACGGCAGTCGGCCGGCCAGCATGGCCGGCGTGGTGAAGCCACCGACCTCGCTCACCTGCAGCACGACGGTGGCGTCCTCCTCCGCGGGGGACGGCGACGGATCGGCGGCGGGCGCACCGCCGGCGCCACCGCCCGCGGCGTCGGCGCAGGCGCTCAGGAGCAGGGCCAGGACCAGCAAGGTGACGGCGCGCAGGGGACGGGTGCTCATACCGCGTACGACGGGTAGGGGCGCCCGGGAGGTTCCGCGTGGGGGTTCACGCCGGGAGGCTCTGGAGGACCTCGGCCGCCGGTCGAACAGGTGGCCCTGCCCGTAGCGGACCCCGCGGGTGACCAGGGCATTGCGCTCGGCGGCGTGCTCGACGCCCTCGGCGGCCGCGTAGTCGTCGACCGCTCGGTGAAGAGCCAGACCCACGCGACCTCCGTGCCCAGGCGGGCGCGAGCGGCGTCAGGAGCCAGTGCACCCAGTCGCCGGCGGTGGTCTGCTCACGGGCGGCACCCGCCCATTCTCCATCGGTGCGCCCCGTGCCAGCGCGAGATCGGCCCGCCCATCCCCGTGACTGCCGACGGCGGCGCCGGCGCGGGCCGGTACCGTCGGCGCCCGTGCGTCTGGTCATCGCCCGCTGCTCCGTCGACTACGTCGGCCGGCTCACCGCCCACCTGCCCATGGCGACCCGCCTCCTCCTGGTCAAGGCCGACGGCTCGGTGTCGGTGCACGCCGACGACCGCGCCTACAAGCCGCTGAACTGGATGAGCCCGCCGTGCCGGCTGGACGAGGCGCTCTCCGACGGCGCGGGCACCTGGACGGTGACGAACAAGGCGGGCGAGCAGCTGATCATCAGCATCGACGAGGTGCTGCACGACCACGCCCAGGAGCTCGGCGTCGACCCCGGGCTGCAGAAGGACGGCGTCGAGGCCGAGCTGCAGCGGCTGCTGGCACTGCACGTGGAGACCTTCGGGCAGGGCTGGACCCTGGTGCGGCGGGAGTACCCGACGGCGATCGGCCCGGTGGACCTGCTCTGCCGGGACGCCGACGGCGGGGTCGTCGCGGTGGAGGTCAAGCGGCGGGGCGAGATCGACGGCGTCGAGCAGCTCACCCGCTACCTGGACCTGCTCAACCGCGACCCGCTGCTGGCCCCGGTGAAGGGCGTCTTCGCCGCGCAGGAGATCAAGCCGCAGGCGCGCGTGCTGGCGCAGGACCGGGGGATCGACTGCGTCACCGTGGACTACGCCGTCCTCAAGGGCACCGACGACCCCTCCCAGCGGCTGTTCTGACCGGGGCCCCTCCGCCCCCACCGAGCCGGAGCAGAGGGGCCGGGGAGCGCTGGTCGTCGTGATGAGAGACTTCCCGCGATCACCGGCGATGGGAGACGGCAACGTGGCCAGGGAACTGAACGAGGTCGGCGTCGTGGGGCTGGGCACCATGGGTGCCGGCATCACCGAGGTGCTGGCACGGGCGGGGCTGTCGGTCACCGCCGTCGAGGTCACCGACGAGGCGCTCGAGCGCGGTCGCGGGCACCTGGAGCAGTCGACCGACCGGGCGGTCGCCCGCGGCAAGCTCGACCCGGCCGACCGCGACGCCATCTTCGAGCGCATCCGCTTCTCCACCTCGCTGGAGGACCTCGCGACCGCGGAGCTGGTGATCGAGGCCATCCCCGAGCGCATGGAGCTCAAGGCCGACACCTTCGCCAAGCTGGACAAGATCTGCCCGCCGGACACGATCCTGGCGACCAACACGTCCAGCCTCTCGGTGACCGAGCTCTCGGTGGTCACCGGCCGGCCGAGCAAGGTCATCGGGATGCACTTCTTCAACCCTGCCCCGGTGATGAAGCTCGTCGAGGTCGTCCGCACCGTGGTCACCGAGCCCGAGGTCGTCGAGACCGTCGAGGCGCTGGCCGAGCGACTGGGCAAGGTCGACGTCACCATCGGCGACAAGGCCGGGTTCATCGCCAACGCGCTGCTGTTCGGCTACCTCAACCACGCGGTCTCGATGTACGAGAACCGCTACGCCTCCCGCGAGGACATCGACGCCGCGATGCGCCTGGGCTGCGGGCTCCCCATGGGGCCGCTCTCGCTCATGGACCTGATCGGCATCGACACCGCCTACGAGATCCTCGACACGATGTACAAGCAGTCGCGGAACCGGCTGCACGCGCCCAGCCCGGTCATCAAGCAGATGATGACCGCGGGGCTGCTGGGCCGGAAGTCCGGTCGCGGCTTCTACACCTACGCAGAGCCCGGTTCGGCCGAGGTCGTCGCGGACGCGCAGACCCCGACGCCGGGCGGCGCCGCTGCGGGCGCCCGCGACGTGCGGACCGTAGGCGTCGTCGGCTCGGGCACGATGGCCACCGGCATCATCGAGGTCGTCGCCAAGGGCGGCTACGACGTGCGCTTCGTCGCCCGCTCGCCCGAGAAGGTCGAGGGCGTCACGAAGGCGCTCACCAAGTCCCTGGACAAGCAGGTCGTGCGCGGCCGCCTCGAGGAGGCGGCCAAGGAGGAGATCCTCGGCCGGGTCACCGGGACGACGTCGCTGGACGACCTCGCCGACCGCGACCTGGTCATCGAGGCCGTGATCGAGTCGCTGCCGGTGAAGGAGGCGCTCTTCGCCAACCTCGGCGAGATCGCCAAGCCCGGCGCGGTGCTCGCCACCACCACCTCGAGCCTGCCGGTCATCGAGTGCGCCAAGGCCAGCGGCCGCCCGGCCGACGTGGTGGGCATGCACTTCTTCAACCCCGCGCAGGTCATGAAGCTGGTCGAGGTGGTCTCGACGATCTCCACCGCTCCCGACGCGGCCGCGACGATCCACGCGGTGTCGGCGAAGCTCGGCAAGCACGCCGTCTCCTGCACCGACCGCGCCGGGTTCATCGTGAACGCGCTGCTCTTCCCGTACCTGAACGACGCGGTGAAGATGCTGGAGGCGCACTACGCCACCGCCGACGACATCGACGCCGCCATGAAGGTCGGCTGCGGTTACCCGATGGGTCCCTTCGAGCTGCTGGACGTCGTCGGCCTCGACGTCTCGCTCGCGATCGAGCGGGAGCTCTACACCGAGTTCCGGGAGCCCGGGTTCGCGCCGGCGCCCCTGCTGGAGCACCTGGTCACCGCCGGATACCTCGGCCGCAAGACCGGTCGCGGGTTCCGGGACTACGCCGCCCGCTGACGGGTGCCCCGTCGCCGTCCACGGACCGGGTCGCGTCCTCCGGGACGCGACCCGGTCCGTCGTTCCGAGCAGGTCGAGGAGGCCTCCGACGGCGACTGGGTCGTCCGGGCCATCACCGGCGCCGCCACCGGGAAGTCCTACCGCTGCCCGGGCTGCGACCAGGAGATCCGCCCCGGCACGCCGCACGTGGTGACCTGGCCCGCCTTCGTCCGGGACTCCGACCTCGAGCCCTGGGACGTCGACTCGGCGGCCGACCGGCGCCGGCACTGGCACACGGCCTGCTGGCGCTCCCGCACCCGCCGCCGCTGAAGAAGGACCCCCCCACGCTCGCGAGCTCGGCGCGGGCCCCTGCAGCGAGGCCGTTCCATCAGGTCACGAGCTCGGCCGAGACCACCACGTTGTCGAGGTAGCTCCCCGCCGCCGCGTCGAACGCGCCGCCGCAGGTGATCAACCGGAGCTCCGCGGCCGGGGTCGGCGCGTAGACGGTCGTCCCCGGGAAGGCCGCCTTGGCGTACCGCTCGGTGGCGGTGACGCGGAAGCGGGCCACGCTGCCGTCGGCCCGGTCGACGAGCACCTCGTCGCCGGGGGAGAGCCCGGCGAGCGCGCCCAGCGCCCCCGCGCGCCCGCCGCCGTCCACGTGCCCGGCGAGGACCGCGGGACCGGGGGAGCCCGGGACGGGGCCGCCGGTGAACCAGCCGACCCTCGAGGGGTCCGCCGGCGGGACGAGGGCGCCCGCGTCGTCGAGGCCGGCGCCGACCACGGGCGCCTCGATGCCCGCGGCGGGGACGCGCAGGCGCACGGGAGCGGCGGTCGGCAGCCGCTCGACGGCGAGCCGCGGGGCCGCCGTCGCGACGGCGACCGCGCGGGGCAGCCAGCCGGTGAGGAGCCCGGCCGGGCCGCCCCCGGCCTCCACCGCACCCACGGGCCGGACGGCGGGCCCCGAGGCGTCGGCCACCACCCGCAGCTCCACGCCGCCCCCGGGGCGCTCCAGGGCGAGCACCGTGCGCACCGAGCCGGCGGGCAGGTCGAGCTCGGCCTCGTCGCCGGTCGTCGGCACGAGGGCTCGGTAGCGACCGCCGGGGACGGTCACGGCGGGGCCGGCGCCGGGCGAGGCGAGCCCGGCCGAGAGCCGCGGCCCACCGGGCACCAGGACGTCGAGCGGGCCGGCGGCGGGTGCGGCCGCGAGCACCCGGACGCGGGCCTCCCCGGCCGGTGGGGCGCTCAGGTCGTCCTCGACCGGTTGCAGGGCGAGGTCGGCGAAGGCGCCGGCGAGCACGACGGTCCGCGCCTGCCCGGGGGAGAGGTCGAGGCGTGTGGAGAGCACCGGCGGGGTGGACGCCGGTGCGCCGGCGGCCCGGATGCTGACCGCGTAGGCGCCCGAGGGCAGCTGCGTGTACGCGTCCACCTCGCCGTACCGCAGCCCGGGCGCGACCACCGGGCCCGGGTCGGTGAGGACCTCCCCGGGCGGCGCGGCGGGGGTCAGCGCGACATCCACCGCGGGAGTGTCGGGGGAGAGGTGGGCGACCCGCAGCAGCCCCTCGCCGGGCTCCTCGGCCGCGGCGCGTACCGGCGCGGCGAGGAGGCCCAGCAGCAGCGCGAGGGTCAGGGCCACGACGGGCCAGAGCCCGCGCCGGCCCCCCGGGCTCAGGAGCGGCCCACCGGCTCGTCCACCGACTCCGTCGTCGACTCGTCCTGCGCGGCCGGGGTTCCGCCCGTGGTGGGCCGCGGCGGCAGCGGCAGCGCCCGGGTGGTCGGCTCGGCGCGCTGGACCGCCGGGAAGGTGGCGGTCACCGGGTCGATGCGGGTGGGCTGGCGGGCCGCCGCGGCCTCGCCCTCGCCCCGGGCGACGGCCGGCTGCTGACCCGTCTGGGGGCCGGCGACCTGGGCGGGGGACTGATCAGCGGTCGCCTCCGGGCGGTCGGCCTGCGCGGCCGGAGCCGTCTGCGGGGCGGTCGTCGGCTGGGCCGGGGCCTGCTGCGGTGCCGCCTGCTGCGGCCGGTCGCCCGGCCGGGCGGGCTGCTGGGGAGCGGCCTCGGCGGTGCGCGCGGTCGGCTGCGGGCGGCGCTCGGCCTCGGCGTCGTCACGGGACTGCTGGGCCCGGTCGCCCAGGTCGGGCAGGCTGTCGAGCAGGCGGCGGGCCTGCACGAGCCGGCTGGTCAGCTCGTCGCGGACCTCGCGGATGGCCTCGGCGCGGGCCTCGGCGTCGGCGACCAGCTGCGCGGCGTGCTGCTCGGCGGCGGAGATCCGCTGGCGGGCGGCCTGGGTGGAGACGCGCTCGCGCTCCTCCTCGACCCGCGCGGCCTCGGCCCGGCGGGCGCGCTGCGCGATGTCGAAGTCCTCCTCGACCTTGGCGCGGCGGGCCTGGGACTCGGCGTCGAGCCGGGCGACCCGCTCCTGGGCCTTGGCGACCAGCTCGTCGGCCCGCTGCTGGGCCTTCTGCGCGATCTGCTCGGCGCTGTGCCGCGCCTCGGCGATCATCCGCTCGACCTCGGCCTGCCCGGCGGCGTGGCGCTCCAGCAGCGCCCGCTCCTCGGCGGCGGTCTGCTCGCGCACGGCCATCGCGTCGACCTCGGCGGCGCGGCGGATCTCGCCCGCCTCCTCCTCGGCCAGCTGCAGCATGTGCTGGATGCGCTCGCTGATGTTCTCGAACGTGGGAGCGGCGGCGCTGGCGGCCTTGCGGCGCAGCGACTCGATCTCGCCGTGGAGCGCCGAGAGCTGGCTGGCCAGGTCGCTGGAGCGGGCGACGGCGGCGTCGCGGTCGGCGAGCGCGATGCGGAAGTCCGCCTCCAGCCGCTCGATCGTGTCGGCGACCTGGCTGCGGTCGTACCCCCGCAGGACCACGTCGAACGAGTGCTGGGCCTCGTGCATCGGCATATCACGGCGGGGGTCGCTCATGGGTTCATCCTCGCAGAAGGGCAGGGGCACGTCATCGTCCTGGGCCTGGTGCGCCACAGGTGTCCCGGCGGCCCGGGTGACACGCCGGGTGACGCGCAGGGGGCCGGGCCGCAGCGCGGCCCGGCCCCAGGCGACCGGAACGGCCCCGTCCAGAGGCTCACCCCGAGCCTGCGAGGGGTGAGGGGGACGGGGTCCTTCGTCAGACCCCGCGGAAGCGGTTGATCGCGTCGATGTGCTTGGCGCGCTTCTCGGCGTCCTTGACCCCGAGCCCTTCCTGGGGGGCGAGGGTCAGGACGCCGACCTTGCCCTGGTGGGCGTTGCGGTGGACGTCGAGGGCGGCCTGGCCGACCTCCTCCATCGGGTAGACCTTCGACAGGGTGGGGTGGATGAGGCCCTTGTCGATGAGCCGGTTGGCCTCCCACGCCTCCTTGTAGTTGGCGAAGTGCGAGCTCAGGATCTTCTTGAGATTCATCCACAGGTACCGGTTGTCGTACTCGTGCATGTATCCCGTGGTCGAGGCGCAGGTGATGATCGTCCCGCCCTTCTTGGCCACGTAGACGCTGGCGCCGAAGGTCTCCCGGCCCGGGTGCTCGAAGACGATGTCGACGTCCTCACCACCGGTCAGCTCACGGATCCTCTTCCCGAAGCGCTGCCACTCCTTGGGGTCCTGGGTGTCGTCGTCCTTCCAGAACTGGTAGCCCTCGGCGGATCGGTCGATCACCAGCTCGGCGCCCATCTTCCGGACGATCTCGGCCTTCTCCGGGCTGCTGACCACGCACACCGGGATCGCGCCGCCGTTGAGCGCCATCTGGGTGGCGTAGGACCCCAGGCCGCCCGAGGCGCCCCAGATGAGCACGGTGTCGCCCTGCTTCATGTTGGCGCCGTTCTTGCTCACCAGCTGGCGGTAGGCGGTCGAGTTGACCAGGCCGGGGCTGGCGGCCTCCTCCCAGGAGAGGTGGGCGGGCTTGGGCATGAGCTGGTTGCTCTTGACCAGGGCCAGCTCGGCGAGACCGCCGAAGTTGGTCTCGAAGCCCCAGATGCGCTGCTGCGGGTCCATCATCGTGTCGTCGTGGCCGGCCGGGTCCTCGAGCTCCACGGAGAGGCAGTGCGCGACGACCTCGTCGCCCGGCTTCCACTTGTTCACGCCGGGGCCCACGCGCAGGACGACGCCGGCCAGGTCGGAGCCGACCACGTGGTAGGGCAGGTCGTGCCGCTTGGTGAGCTCGGAGACGCGGCCGTAGCGCTCGAGGAAGCCGAAGGTGGAGACCGGCTCGAAGATCGACGTCCAGACGGTGTTGTAGTTCACCGAGGACGCCATGACGGCCACGATCGCCTCGCCCGGGCCGAGCTCCGGGGTGGCGACCTCCTCGACGTGGAGGGACTTGCGCGGGTCCTTCTCCTTCGTGGTCAGGCCCACGAACATGTCCTGCTCGTCCTTGCGGACCAGCACGGCGCGGTAGGACTCCGGCACGGCCAGGCCGCCGAGGGCGTCCAGCTGGTCGGCGAGGATGGCGTCCCTGATCTCGTTCACGCGAACTCCTGGGTCATAGGTGGCCGTCGTCGGCCAGGCTCGGAGGGCGGTGCGGGTGCGGAGAGGTTACCGATGGGTAACCGGGCGGCTCGGGGTGGTCAGCGCGCGGAGGTCGGGGCCGGCTCGACGAGCTCGACGAGGACGCCGCCGGCGTCCTTGGGGTGGACGAAGTTCACGCGGCTGTCCGACGTGCCGCGCTTGGGCGTGTCGTAGAGCAGCCGCAGTCCGCGCTCGCGCAGCGTGGCGCTCACCGCCTCGACGTCGTCGACCCGGAAGGCCAGCTGCTGCAGGCCGGGGCCGGAGCGGCCGATGAACTTGGCGATGGTGGAGTCCGGGGTCAGCGGCGCGAGCAGCTGGATCCTGGTCTCGCCGGTGCCGACGGCGAGCATGGCCTCGCGCACGCCCTGCTCCTCGTTCGTCTCCTCGTGCACCGAGTGCACCCCGAAGGCGCGGGCGTAGAAGGCGATCGCCTCGTCCAGGTCGGGGACGGCGATGCCCACGTGGTCGATGGTCGTCAGCAGGCCCTCGGGCAGGCCGGGGCGGGCGGCGTCGTTGCTCACCCGACGCATATTGCCGCCAAGACGTCTGAGACGACAGGTCGATGTGGCGCGCCTCACCCCGGGGACGTGACCGCGGCCACTCGTCCGGCCCTGCCGCCGGTCCGGCGCCCGTCCTATCCTTCCCGGGAGGCCCGACGCCGCGCCGGTACCACCGTCGCGGTGCGTCCCGACAACGTGGTCGCCACCGGCGGCGGCCCGGCACTGGAGGCAGCATGTCCCGCTCGGTCATCGTCAGCGGCGCCCGCACCCCGATGGGGCGGCTCCTCGGCTCGCTCAAGGACTTCTCGGCGGCCGACCTCGGCGGTGTCGCCATCAAGGCCGCGCTCGAGCGCGCCGGCATCTCCGGCGACCAGGTCGACTACGTGATCATGGGTCAGGTCATCCAGGCCGGCGCCGGGCAGAACCCCGCCCGCCCGGCGGCGGTGGCCGGCGGCATCCCCATGTCGGTGCCGTCGCTGACCATCAACAAGGTCTGCCTCTCCGGCATGAACGCCATCGCGCTGGCCGACCAGCTCATCCGCGCCGGTGAGTACGACGTGGTCGTCGCCGGTGGCATGGAGTCGATGACGCAGGCCCCGCACCTGCTGGCGGGCTCCCGCACGGGCACCAAGTACGGCGACACGACGCTCATCGACTCGATGGCCCACGACGGCCTCTCGGACACCTTCGACCAGGTGGCGATGGGCGCGCTCACCGAGCAGGCGAACAGCCGCTACGACCTGACCCGCGAGGAGCAGGACGAGTTCGCCGCGGCGAGCCACCAGAAGGCCGCCCGCGCCGCGAAGGACGGCATCTTCGACGAGGAGATCACCCCCGTCCTCATCCCGCAGCGCAAGGGCGACCCGATCGAGTTCCGCGAGGACGAGGGCATCCGCCCGGACACCACCGCGGAGAGCCTCTCCAAGCTCAAGCCGGCCTTCGCGAAGGACGGCACGATCACGGCCGGCACCGCCTCGCAGATCTCCGACGGCGCCTGCGCGGTCGTGGTCATGAGCGCCGAGAAGGCCGCCGAGCTCGGTTGCACCGTGATCGCCGAGATCGGTGCGCACGGCGTCGTCGCCGGGCCGGACGCCACGCTGCAGAGCCAGCCGTCGCGGGCGATCCAGAAGGCCTGCGAGCGCGAGGGCATCGACCCGAAGTCCCTCGACCTGGTCGAGCTGAACGAGGCCTTCGCGGCCGTCGGCATCGTCTCGACCCGCGAGCTCGGCATCGACCCGGAGAAGGTGAACCCCAACGGTGGTGCCATCGCCCTGGGCCACCCGATCGGCATGAGCGGCGCCCGGATCGTCCTGGACCTCGCGCTGGAGCTGCGCCGCCGCGGTGGCGGCGTCGGCGCGGCCGCGCTCTGCGGTGGCGGTGGCCAGGGCGACGCGCTGATCCTGCACGTGCCCGCGAAGGCGTGACGACAGAGGGGACCGCGGTCCAGACGCCGGCTCCGGGCGCCCCTCGCGGGCGCCGCTCCCGGCGGTCCACCGACGTCCCGACCCTGGTCGAGCGCGCCCGCGAGGGCGACGCCCGGTCGGTGGCCCGGCTGATCTCCCTGGTGGAGGACGCGAGCCCTGCGCTGCGCGAGGTGGCCGCCGCGCTGACCCCGCACACCGGCCACGCGCAGGTCATCGGGCTCACCGGGTCCCCGGGCGTCGGCAAGTCGACGTCGACCACCGCGCTGGTCCGCGCGCTGCGGCAGGCCGGCAAGCGGGTCGGGGTCCTCGCCGTCGACCCGTCGTCCCCCTTCTCCGGGGGCGCGCTGCTCGGCGACCGCGTGCGCATGCAGGACCACGCCGGCGACAGCGGCGTCTTCATCCGCTCGATGGCCTCCCGCGGCCACCTCGGCGGGCTGTCGTGGGCCACCCCGCAGGCGCTGCGGGTCCTCGACGCGGCCGGCTGCGACGTCGTGCTCGTCGAGACCGTGGGCGTCGGCCAGTCCGAGCTGGAGATCGCCTCGCTCGCCGACACCACGCTCGTGCTCGTCGCGCCGGGCATGGGCGACGGCATCCAGGCCGCGAAGGCCGGCATCCTCGAGGTCGCCGACGTCTTCGTGGTGAACAAGGCCGACCGGGACGGCGCGGACCAGACCGTCCGCGACCTGCGCTACATGCTCTCCCTCGGCGGGCGGCACTCCGAGGCCGGGCACTGGCGCCCGCCGATCTGCCGCACGGTGGCCGCCCGCGACACCGACAACGGCATCGACGAGGTCCTGGTGAGGATCGAGGAGCACCGGCAGTGGCTGGAGTCCTCGGGCGAGGGGCACCGCCGGCGCAGCGAGCGGGCCGCCCGCGAGATCGAGGCGATCGCGCTGGCCACCCTGCGGGAGCGGATGGGCGACGTGCGCGGCTCGGCGGCGCTCGGCGCCCTGGCCGACGCGGTGGTCGGCGGCGGGACCGACCCGTACCGCGCCGCGGACGAGCTGCTCGGCCAGCTGTAGCCGCTGACCGGGCGGCTCCGACGCGGGGCGGCCAGGATGGACGGGTGAACGGGAAGCCGGACGCCGTCGTCGTCGGAGCGGGACCCAACGGCCTGGCCGCGGCGCTCCGGCTGGCAGCCGCGGGCCTGCGGGTGCAGGTGGTGGACGCGGGCGAGCGCCCCGGCGGCGGCATGCGCACCGAGGAGCTCATGCGCCCGGGCTTCCACCACGACGTCTGCTCGACGGTGCAGCCGCTGGCCGTCGCGGCGCCCTTCTTCCGCGAGTTCGACCTGCCGTCGCGCGGGGTGCGCCTCGTGCACCCGGAGGTCAACTACGCCCACCCCCTGGACGGCGGGCGGGCGGCGGTCTCGCACCGCTCCCTGGAGGAGACCGCAGCCGGCCTCGGCGTGGACGCGGCGGCCTACCGGCGGCTGTTCGAGCCGCTGGTGGAGCACGGCACCGACGTCGTCGACTTCTTCCTCACCAGCCGGCTGCGGAGCCTGCCGACCCGCAGCGTGCCGCAGATCGCGCGGTTCGGGCTGACCGGCCTGCCGAACGTGAGCTGGCTGGCGCACCGGTACTTCGAGACCGACGAGGGGCGAGCGCTGCTCGGGGGCGCCGCCGCCCACGGCATGCTCGACCTCAGCCAGCCGCTCACCTCGGCCCTGGGCATGCTGCTGACGATGCTGTCCCACCACGTCGGCTGGCCGCTGATCGAGGGTGGGTCGCAGCGGCTCGCCGACGCCATGGTGACGGCGCTCGAGGAGCAGGGCGGCGAGGTGGTCACCAGGCACCTGGTCACCGACCTGCGCGAGTTCGAGGACGTGCCCGCCGTCCTTCTGGACACCACCCCCGAGGCGTTCGTCCGCATGGCCGGCGACCGGGTGCACGAGGGCTACCGACGCTGGGTGCGGCGCTACCGGCACGGACCGGGGGTGTTCAAGATCGACTGGATCCTCTCGGAGCCGGTGCCGTGGACCAACCCCGACGTCCGGCGGGCCGGGACGATCCACGTCGCCGGCGACCTCGAGGAGACGATCGCGGGGGAGCGGGCGCCCAACGAGGGCCGGCTCACCGACCGCCCCTACGTGCTCGCCGTGCAGCCGACCGTGCCGGATCCCAGCCGTGCGCCCGAGGGCGGGCACATCTTCTGGGCCTACGTGCACGTGCCGCACGCCTCCGACGCCGACATGACGGAGGCGATCGAGCGGCAGGTGGAGCGGTTCGCACCCGGGTTCCGGGACACCGTCGTCGAGCGCGCCACCAAGACCGCCGTGCAGATGGAGCGGTGGAACCCCACCTACCGGGGCGGCGACATCTCCAACGGCCAGGCCACCCTGCGCCAGATGCTGGCCCGCCCGGTGCCGCGCTGGAACACCTACAAGACGCCGGTGCGCGGGGTGTACCTCGCGTCGTCGGCCACCCCGCCCGGGCCCGCCGTCCACGGGGCCTGCGGCGACAACGCCGCCCGCGTGGCGCTGCGCGAGGTGTTCGGCGTGCGGCACGTCCCGCCGCTGCGCCCACCGCTGCGCTGATCGAGGCAGCGGTGGGCCACAGCCGCCGGACCCCGCCACCGGCGGCCCCCAGGGGTCCGCCGCGTGGCTGCCCCGGTCGCCGACGGGTCCGTCGGGTGACTACTTGCGCACGGTGACCGTCGACTGCATCCACGGATGGATGAGGCACTCGAACTTGTGCACCCCGGGCTCCAGGTGCTCGACCACGTGGTGCCCGCCCGGTGGCACGCCGGTCTCGACGAAGCCGCGGGGAACGGACACCCCGGGCTGCACTTCCACGAGGTCGGCGCACTCGGCGACGGGGGTGAGTCCCAGCAGCGCGTTGACGTCGTCCACGCAGCCCCCGCCGAAGCGCTCGACCTCGGTGAAGGTGTGGAACTCCCCGCCGACGCCCACGACGTGCAGCGAATCGCCGTGGCGCACCGTGGTCCGGTCCGGGTGGAACCGCCACTTCCCGTGCTCGCCGTCGTCGAGCAGTTCCTCGACGAACTCGTCGAACGTGGTGTCGCCGTCACCGACGCAGGTGCCTGGTCCCACCGCCTCGTCGAAGCTGGCCGGGTCGCAGTCGTCCTGCGCTTCGATCACTTCCACGTGGCCGCCGCCGTGGCCGCCGCCGTGGGCGCCTGCCGTCGCCGGTACCGCCAGCAGGCCCGCGGCGCTCAGAGCCACCGCGCCTGTCAACAGCTTGGACCTCATCGAAGCCTCCCGGGGTGGGTGTCCCCCCGCGGAGAGGAAACCTAGGGACTCGGCGTGCCCCTGGGCCGGGTCGCCGGCGCGGCGCGCGTCGCCGGTCTCGGCGATGCGGAGGGTCGCCACCGTGCGCAACCCTCGCGCACTGGCGGCGGTGACGGGGAGCCGTCGGGCCACGCCGGGATCCCCGCCCATCGAGCGGTACCGTGCGCCGCATGGTCCGACCGCTGGGGCTGCCGTTCGACCCGATCGAACGCGCCGGGGAGAGGTGGGAGGAGCACTTCGGCCCGTCGTCGGCGATGCGGGCGGCGACGTCGGTGTTCCGCGTCCAGCAGATCCTGCTCGCCCGCTTCGACGCGGTCCTGCGACCGCTGGAGCTGACCTTCGCCCGCTACGAGGTGCTCGTGCTCCTCACCTTCAGCCGGTCGGGGGAGCTGCCGCTGAAGGTGATCGGCAGCCGGCTGATGGTCCACCCGACCAGCGTCACGAACGCCATCGACCGGCTGGTGGCCGCCGGGTACGTCGACCGCCGCCCCAACCCCGCGGACGGCCGCGGTGTCCTCGCGGCGATCACCGCACGCGGCCGCGCCGTCGTGGAGGACGGGACGCGGGCGCTGACCGATCTCGAGTTCGGGCTGGGGGACCTCGCGGAGGAGGAGCACGAGGTGCTGTTCACGACGTTGCGCCGGGTACGGCTCGGGGCCGGGGACGTCGCGGACGACGCGCCGTGACGCTCGACACACGATAGTTGGACGTCCTAGCATCTCGGCATGAGCGACGACGCCCGGCAGCGGTGGCAGCAGCGGTACGACGCGGCGCTCGCCGCGGGGCGGGTCCGGGACGCGGACTTCACCACGCTCTCCGGCGTCGAGGTCGACCCGGTGTACGGCCCGGCCGACGAGAGCGCCGTCGAGGGGTTCGAGCGGATCGGCTACCCGGGGGAGTTCCCCTTCACCCGGGGGCTGCACGCCACCGGCTACCGCGGCCGGGCCTGGACCATCCGGCAGTTCGCGGGGTTCGGGAACGCCCAGCAGACCAACGAGCGCTACAAGATGATCCTGGCCGAGGGCGGCGGCGGCCTGTCCGTGGCCTTCGACATGCCCACGCTCATGGGCCGCGACTCCGACGACCCCCGCAGCCTCGGCGAGGTCGGGCACTGCGGCGTCGCCGTGGACTCCGCCGTCGACATGGACGCGCTCTTCGACGGCATCGACCTCGAGGCGACGACGACGTCGATGACCATCAGCGGCCCCGCCGTCCCGGTTTTCTGCATGTACCTGGTGGCCGCCGAGCGCCAGGGGGCCGACATCGGCCGGCTCAACGGCACGCTGCAGACCGACATCTTCAAGGAGTACATCGCGCAGAAGGAGTGGCTCTTCCCCCCGGAGCCGCACCTGCGCCTGATCGGCGACCTCATGGAGTACTGCGCCGAGCACATCCCGGCGTACAAGCCGATCAGCGTCTCGGGCTACCACATCCGCGAAGCCGGCTCGACCGCCGCGCAGGAGCTCGCCTACACGCTGGCCGACGGCTTCGCCTACGTGGAGCTGGGCCTGGACCGGGGGCTGGACATCGAGACCTTCGCGCCCGGCCTCTCCTTCTTCTTCGACGCGCACATCGACTTCTTCGAGGAAATCGCCAAGTTCCGGGCCGCCCGCCGCATCTGGGCGCGCTGGCTGCGCGACGTCTACGGCGCACGGACGGAGAAGGCTCAGCAACTGCGCTTCCACACCCAGACGGCGGGGGTGAGCCTGACCGCGCAGCAGCCGGACAACAACATCACCCGGACGGCGGTGGAGGCGCTCGCGGCCGTCCTCGGGGGCACGCAGTCGCTGCACACCAACGCCCTCGACGAGGTGCTCGCGCTGCCCAGCGCCAAGGCGGCGCAGATCGCGCTGCGCACCCAGCAGGTGATCGCCGAGGAGACCGGCGTCATGAACGTCGCCGACCCGCTCGGCGGGTCCTGGTACGTCGAGGCGCTCACCGACGACCTCGAGCGGCAGGCCGAGGAGATCTTCGCCCGCATCCGCGACATGGGCACCGACGGGACGATCACCTCGGGCATCCTGCGCGGCATCGAGGACGGCTGGTTCACCGGCGAGATCGCCGAGGCGGCGTTCGTCTACCAGCGGGCGCTGGAGAAGGGCGACAAGAAGGTGGTCGGCGTGAACACGCTCACCGGCTCCGTCGATGCCCACGACAAGCTGGACATCCTGCGGGTCAGCCACGAGGTGGAGGTCGAGCAGAAGGCCGAGCTGGCCGGCCGCCGGCGGCAGCGGGACGACGACGCCGCCCGCGCGGCCGTCGCGCGGATGGTCGAGGTGTCGCGGACGGAGGCGAACATGGTCCCCGCGATGCTCGACGCCGCGCGCGCGGAGGCGACGCTCGGCGAGATCTGCGACGCCCTGCGCGCCGAGTGGGGTGGCTACACCGAGCCCGCCCGGTTCTGACGAGCGGGGCCCGGAGCGTCCCCGAGGAAGAACCGGGGGCCGCTCCGCGAGGGTCGTCCCGCGGGGCCGGGCCGGAGTCTCCCCGCGTGGGGCGACGGGACGGCTCCACGCAGGTCCGGAGGGCACCTGGCCGCGGTCGGCGCCCGAAGGGCGACAATAGGTGCATGCAGCCCACCCGCCCCGGACGTCCCGACCCGCGCGCGCAGGCACAGCAGGCCCAGATGGCCGCCGCCATGGCCGGCGCCGTCGACCTCGCCGCCGTCAAGGCCCGCTCGGAGGCCGCGGCGCGCGCCCAGGCCGCCCCGCCGCCGAGCGCCGCCGCCCCGGCGGGCGCACCGGGCGGTGCGGTCGTCGACGTCACCGAGGCCACCTTCCAGGCCGAGGTGCTGGACCGGTCGTTCCAGGTGCCGGTCGTGCTCGACCTGTGGGCCGAGTGGTGCGGGCCGTGCAAGCAGCTCTCCCCGGTGCTCGAGCGGCTGGCCGTCGAGGGTGGCGGCTCCTGGGTGCTGGCGAAGGTCGACGTCGAGGCCAACCCGGCGCTGGCGCAGGGGCTGCGCGTCCAGGGGATCCCCGCCGTCAAGGCGGTGTGGCAGGGGCAGCTGGTCGCCGAGTTCACCGGCGCGATCCCCGAGGAGCAGGCCCGCCAGTTCGTCACCGAGCTGGTGCAGGCCACCACCGGGGGCGCGGTCCCCGGCGCCGAGGCGCAGGAGGAGGCGGAGGACCCGCGACTGGACGCCGCCGAGGCCGCCCTCGAGCGCGGAGACCTCGCCGCGGCCGAGGCCGCCTACGAGGCGATCCTGGCCGAGGAGCCCGAACACCCCGACGCCGGCATCGCGCTGCGCCAGGTGCAGCTGTTCCGCCGGGCCGAGGAAGCGGGCCCGGACGCGCTGGCCGCCGCTGACGCCGCGCCCGACGACGTCGCCGCGCAGACCCGGGCCGCCGACTTCCTCCTGGGCACCGGCAACATCGAGGCGGCCTTCGACCGGCTGCTCGACGTGGTCCGCCGCACCGGGGGCGAGGACCGGGACGCGGCGCGCAAGCACCTGGTCGAGCTCTTCGCCGTCGTCGGCGACGCCGACCCCCGCGTCGCGTCGGCCCGCCGTCAGCTCACCGCCGCGCTCTTCTGACGGCGGGGCTCAGCCCGCGATCCCGCAGGCCCCGCCGCCCTCCAGGAAGCCGGACCGGAAGGCGCCGACCAGCTCGAACCCCGAGGCGTCGGCGTCGGGGAAGACCTGCTCCTCGACGCCGTACCGCAGCAGGAACTGGACGGCCTCGTCGAGGTCGCCGGGGCTGATCTCGGCCTCGACGACGTCGACGAACTCGGCGTTGTACCACTGCGCCTGGTACCAGCCGGTGAGGCAGACCGCCGACCGGGTCGCCTCGGCGTCGTCGACCGAGAGCCCGGCCTGCTCCCGCACCGCCATCGCGTAGGGCAGCGCCATGGCGGTGGCCAGGGCGAAGTCGCCGATCTCGTCGTAGGCCGGCACTGCCAGGTCGCTCTCGCTGATGTAGACGGTGAGCTCCTCGGCGCAGTAGCCCAGGTCCCGGTCGCGGAGCCCGTCGCAGCCCGGCGCCCGGCCGTCGAACCCGGCGATCGCGGGCTCCTGGAACTCCTCGCCGAAGGCGGTGGGGAAGACCTCGCCCCAGAAGGCGGGCAGGGTGGCGCCGACCCAGTCGACGATGTCGGCGAACTCCGCGTTCCCCTGGTTGAGGTCCGTCGGGGTGAACTCGGCGGCGGTGAACAGCCGGTCCTCGCCGAAGGCGTCGCGGCAGACACCCAGGCCGCTCTCGAACCCGTCGTAGAACGCCGAGACCCGGTCGAAGTACGAGCCGTGCGCCTCGACGTCGTCGGGGTCGCTGCCCACGTCGTCGCGGAGCAGGAGGAACCCCCGGACGACGTCGTCGAGCTCCGGCTCGCGCAGCGAGAGGTGGTCCGCCTCCCCCTCGGCGACCCAGCGCGTCCACGCACCGGCCAGGCAGTCGGCCTGGGTCTCGTCCTGGATGCTCCGGCCGGACTCGGCGAACCCGAACCGCCCCTGCATCGCGTGCCCGAACTCGTGGGCCATGATCACCGGCACGAGGAAGCGGCCGTAGTCGTCGGAGAGCTCCTGCAGCAGCGCGCGGTCGTAGGCGATCACGTCGCAGACCGGGTCGTAGAAGGCGTTGCCGGCCACGTCCTCCGGCGCGGTGTACGAGCCCTCGCAGCCGATGCCGGTCTCCGGGTAGGCGCTCTCGTCGAGGTTCTCGGAGTCGACCGAGAAGTAGCCGCCCTCCAGCGGCGTGTACTCCCCGCCGAAGTACTCGGGGTAGGCCTGCGTCCAGAAGGTCTCGAGGTCGGCGAGGGCGTTGCGGGCGAACTGGTCGATCGGCTGCTCGCCCACCCCGGTGATCGGGAACTCGTCGGCGCCAGCGTCGGTCGGGGCACCGCCCGGGGGCATCGCCTGACCGCGCACCGTGCCGGTGGCGCAACCGGTGAGCACGAGCCCCGCGACGACCACAGGGGCCACCCGGTGCAGCAGCCGTCTCATCCGGTGCTTCCTCCAGGTGCCCTGTGCTCGCGCGTCCGGGAGGCCGCGCGAGCACAGCATGCCCCGTGACGTTCTGAAGGGTGGTCCTTCTACTCGTGCAGGAACCAGACGGTGCCCAGCGGGGGAGCGGCGATCGTCGCCGAGTAGGGCTGGCCGTGCCACGGCTCCGGCTCGGCCTCCACGCCGCCGTAGTTGCCGACGCCGGAGCCGCCGTAGCCCTCGGCGTCGGTGTTGAGCACCTCGCGCCACTGGCCCGGGCGGGGCAGCCCGATGCGGTACTCGTGGTGCGGGGCCCCGGAGAAGTTGACGACGCAGGCCAGCGCCGACCCCTGCGGCGGGCTCCCCGCCGTCTCCTCGCCACCGTCCCCGGCGGGGACGGTGCCCTGCGGCGCGGCCCCGTACCGCAGGAAGGAGAGCACATTGCCCGAGGCGTCGTTGGCGTCGATCCACTGGAACCCGGCCGGGTCGACGTCCTGGGACCAGAGGGCGTCGCACTCCTTGTACCGGCCGTTGAGGTCGGTGACCAGCTGCAGGATGCCGCGGTGCGCGGGGTCGTCGAGGTGCCACCAGTCCAGCGAGCGGCTCTCGGCCCACTCCGCGTCCTGCGCGAACTCCGACCCCATGAACAGCAGCTGCTTGCCCGGGTGGGCCCACATGTAGGCCAGGTAGGCGCGCAGGTTGGCCAGCTGCTGCCAGCGGTCGCCGGGCATCTTCCGCAGCATCGAGCCCTTGCCGTACACGACCTCGTCGTGGCTGATCGGCAGGACGTAGTTCTCGGTGTAGGCGTAGTGCATCGAGAACGTGAGCTGACCGTGGTGGTAGCTGCGGTAGATCGGCTCGCGCTCGACGTAGGCCAGCGAGTCGTGCATCCAGCCCATGTTCCACTTGAACCCGAAGCCCAGGCCGCCGAGGTGGGTGGGCCGGGTGACCCCCGGCCAGGCGGTGGACTCCTCGGCGATCGTCATGACGCCGGGGACCTCGCGGTAGACCGTCGCGTTGAACTCCTGCAGGAAGGCGACGGCCTCCAGGTTCTCCCGCCCGCCGTACTTGTTGGGCAGCCACTCGCTGCGGGAGTAGTCCAGGTAGAGCATCGAGGCCACCGCGTCGACGCGGATGCCGTCGACGTGGAACTCCTTGCACCAGTACAGGGCGTTGGCGACCAGGAAGTTGCGGACCTCGGACCGGCCGAAGTCGAAGACGAGGGTGCCCCAGTCCAGCTGCTCGCCCCGGCGCGGGTCACCGTGCTCGTAGAGCGGCGTGCCGTCGAAGCGGGCCAGCGCCCACTCGTCCTTGGGGAAGTGGGCGGGCACCCAGTCGACGATGACCCCGATGCCGGCCTGGTGCGCCCGGTCGATCAGGTAGCGCAGGTCGTCCGGGCTCCCGTAGCGGGACGTCGGCGCGTAGTACGAGGTGACCTGGTAGCCCCAGGAGCCGCCGAACGGGTGCTCGGCCAGCGGCATGAACTCGATGTGGGTGAACCCGGCGTCGCGGACGTAGTCGACGAGCTCGTCGGCCATCTCGCGGTAGGACAGCCCCTGCCGCCATGAGCCGGCGTGCACCTCGTAGACGCTCATCGGGCGCTGGTGCCAGCCGGCCTCCGCCCGCTGCTCGAGCCAGGTGTCGTCGGCCCACTCGTAGGTGGACTCGGTGACCACGGAGGCGTTCAGCGGCGGCACCTCGGTGGCGAAGGCGAGCGGGTCGGACTTCTCGCGCCAGGTGCCGTCCGCGCCGAGCACGTGGTACCGGTACCGCGTCCCGACCTGCACGCCCGGGATGAAGATCTCCCAGACGCCGGAGGACCCGAGCATGCGCATCGGGTAGGCCCGGGCCTGCCAGTAGTCGAAGTCGCCGGTGACCTTCACGCCCTGGGCGCTGGGTGCCCAGACGGCGAACGAGACGCCCTCGACCGTGCCGCGCGGCGTCTCGTAACGGCGGACGTGCGCGCCGAGCACCTCCCACAGCCGCTCGTGGCGTCCCTCGCGGATGAGGTGCTCGTCCAGGGACCCGAGCGTGGGCAGCCAGCGGAAGGGGTCGTCGACGGTGTGTGTGGTCGTCCCGCCCTCGCCGCCGCCGTAGACGACCTCGATCCGGTAGTCCCCGGGCTGCCGGGGGAGCACCGCCTCGTAGATGCCGCCGGCGTGCAGGGGCGCGGCCTCGTACCGGCTGCCGTCCTCGTCGAGGACGGCGACGCTGACGGCGTCCGGGCGCAGCGTCCGCACGGCCCAGCCCTCGGCGGTGCGGTGCGCGCCGAGGATCCGGTGCGGGTCGCGCGACCAGCCCTCGGCGATCGCCCGCAGGTCGTCCTCCGCGAACTCCTCGATCGCGGCATCCTCCGCGACGCCGGCGGTGGTGCCGCCCGCGGGGGAGCCGTCGTCGGAGGTTGCGCTGTCGGCAGGGGATGCGTCGGCCCTCGGGACCGGCGCCGCGGGCTCCGCGGAGCCGTCGGAGCCCGCCCGGTCCTCGGTCGGGGCCTGCGGGGTGGGCGGCGTCGCCGGGTCGGGGTCGGGCGCCTCCGGCTGACCGGCCGGCGCACCGGAGGGGGAGCCGGGCTCGGCGATCGGCGCGGGGGCGACCACCGGGTTGGCGGTCACCTCGGTCTCCTCGCTGCCCGGCTCCGGGGTGGCCTCGGTGGCCGTGGGCGCCGCGGCGACCTTCTTGGCGGTCGCCCGCTTCGCGGCGGCGGGCTTGCTGTCGCCGGAGGGCTCGCTGTCAGCGGCAGCCTTCGCCGGCGCAGCCTTCTTCGCCGGGGCGGCCTTCTTGGCGGCCGGGGCCTTCTTCGCCGGCGCAGCCTTCTTCGCCGCGGCCCGCTTGGTGCTCTTCCTGGCCGGCTCGGCGTTCACCGGCGGCTCGCTACCGGCGGCCGCCTCCGCCTGCGCCACCCGTTCCTCCACGGCGCGCTGCAGATCGTCCTTGCCGGCCACGGGGCTCTCGCCTCGGTCGTCGGTCGTCATGGTCTCGCCGTCCTCGTCCGTTCTCGGTGCTCTGGTCCGTCGGTTCGGGAGCTCAGTCGCGACCGGCGAGCCGGGCGATCGACTGGAGCGGGATCATCAGCCAGTGCGGACGGTTCCTCGCCTCGTAGACGCATTCGTAAACCGCCTTGTCGGCCTCGAACGCCCGAAGGAGTGGTGAGTCCCCGCACGGGTCCATCCCGCTGGCCTCGGAGTACCCGGCGCAGAAGGCGGCGCGGTTGCGCGCCGCCCACTCCTGGGCGCGGTACTCGCGCTGGGTGTCCTCGGGCTGCTCGACGAGCAGGTGCCGGGCGGCGTAGTCGAAGCTCCGCAGCATGCCGGCGACGTCCCGCAGCGGGCTGTCGAGCTCGCGACGGGCGGCCAGCGGGCGGGCCGGCTCGCCCTCGAAGTCGAGGATGATCCAGCCGGTGGCCGTGCGCAGCACCTGACCCAGGTGGAGGTCACCGTGCACCCGCTGGCGCACGACCGGCTCCTCGCTCTCGCTCACCGCGGTGTACACCTCCCGCAGCGCCTCGGCGTGCTCCTGCAGCTGCGGCACGATCTCGATGGCGGCGTCCAGACGTTCCGACATCTGCCGGGCGACGTTGGCCAGCCACCCGGGGTCGGCCTGTTCCGTGGGCAGGACCGCGGCCAGGTCGGCGTGCACCGACGCGGTCGCCGCCCCCAGCCGCTCGCTGTCGGCGGCGAAGTCGCCCCCGACCTCGTCGGCGTGCAGGTCGCCCTCGGCGTAGAGGTCGCGGACGCTGGCGGTGGCCAGCCGCCAGCCGTCGCTGGCGTTGGGGACGAAGGTCTGCAGCATCGCGACGGTGGCGGGGGCGTCGCCCTGCGGGTCGTCAATCTCGATGTGGCCCAGCAGCGCGGCGATGTGCGGGTTGTCCGCCCGGCGCAGCGCGTCGTGAATCTCGACGTCGGGGTTGAGCCCCGGCTCCAGCCGGCGGAAGAGCTTGAGGATCGCCTCCTGGCCGTAGACCAGGGAGGTGTTGCTCTGCTCGGTGGAGACGATGTCGCCGGGCAGCCCCTCGGGGATGTCCCCCTCGCCGGCGGGGGAGAAGCGCATCGGCCCGATCGACGAGCCCTGGGCCAGGTGGATCAGCCAGGGCGCGGTGGACTCGCGGTCGCGCATCGCGTCGTAGGCGTAGGTCTCCCGGCCCTCGTTGGACACTGCGCCGACGAGCGCGGTCTCCAGGTCCTCGGCCGGGTGGTCCCGCCACGACAGCGGGACCAGGTAGGTCTCGGTCACGTCGTCGGCGTACCGGATGCGGACCCGGTGCACGGAGAGGACGGGGTTCCCGCGGTCGAGGAAGAAGCCGTCCTCGGTCACCTCGGCCCACTCGCGGCCCTTGCCGCCGAACCAGCGCTGGTGGGGGATCCAGTCGCGGAACAGCTCCGTCAGTGCGCTCATCGGGGGTCTCCGGACTCGTCGGACGGCTCGTCGGCGGCGCTGACCACGCCGGCGGCCAGCAGGGAGTCGGCCACGGCGCTGGACGTGGCGCTGGCCCAGTCCTCGTGCTCGTCGGGGACCGGCTCGTTCGGCTTGGAGAGCTCGAACCAGTAGAAGCCGTGCCCGGCGAGCGTGAGCATGTACGGCAGGACGCCGATCTGCGGGAACTCGACCCGCCCGGTGAGCTCGATCGGCGTGTAGCCCTCGAACTCGCGCAGGTCCAGCTCCACCGGCTGCGGGAAGCGCGAGAGGTTGTTGACGCACAGCACGACGTCGTCCCCGAACCGGCGGACGAACGACAGCACCGTCGGGTTGCGGGAGCCGACCTCCTCGAAGGTGCCCAGGCCGAACGTCGGGTGCTGCCCGCGGACCTGGATCATCCGCCGCAGCCACTGCAGCAGCGAGTTGGTGTTGCGCAGCTGCGACTCCACGTTGGTGACCTGGTACCCGTAGACGGGGTCCTGGTTGAGCGGCAGGTACATGCGCTGCGGGTCGGCGGTGGAGAAGCCGCCGTTGCGGTCGGGGGTCCACTGCATCGGCGTGCGGACGCCGTCCCGGTCACCGAGCCAGATGTTGTCGCCCATGCCGATCTCGTCGCCGTAGTACAGGACCGGCGAGCCCGGCAGCGACAGCAGCAGCGCGTTGAACAGCTCGAGGGTGTTGACGTCGTTGTCCAGCAGCGGGGCCAGCCGCCGGCGGATGCCGATGTTGGCCTTCATGCGGGGGTCCTTGGCGTACTCGCCCCACATGTAGTCGCGTTCCTCGTCGGTGACCATCTCGAGCGTCAGCTCGTCGTGGTTGCGGAGGAAGACCCCCCACTGGCAGTTGTCCGGGATGTCGGGCGTCTGCGCCATGATCTCCGAGATCGGGAACCGCTGCTCCCGGCGCACCGCCATGAACAGGCGCGGCATGACCGGGAAGTGGAACGCCATCTGGCACTCGTCGCCGTCCTCGCCGAAGTACTCCACGACGTCGGCCGGCCACTGGTTCGCCTCGCACAGCAGCACCCGGTCGGGGTAGTCCGCATCGACGACCTTGCGCACCTCCTTGAGGAACTCGTGGGTGCGCGGCAGGTTCTCGCAGTTGGTGCCCTCCTCCTCGAAGAGGTAGGGCACCGCGTCGAGCCGGAAGCCGTCGATGCCCAGGTCCAGCCAGAAGCGGAGGGCGTCGATGATCGCCTCACGCACCTTCGGGTTCTCGAAGTTGAGGTCGGGCTGGTGGGAGAAGAAGCGGTGCCAGAAGTACTGCTTGCGCACCGGGTCGAAGGTCCAGTTGGAGCTCTCGGTGTCGACGAAGATGATCCGCGCGTCGGCGTAGCCGGTGTCGTCGTCGGCCCAGACGTAGAAGTCGCCGTACGGGCCCTCCGGGTCGCTGCGGCTGGCCTGGAACCAGGGGTGCTGGTCCGAGGTGTGGTTCATGACGAAGTCGATGATCACGCGCATGCCACGGGCGTGGGCCTCGTCGAGGAACTCCTTGAAGTCCTCGATCGTGCCGAACTCGGGCAGCACCGCGGTGTAGTCGCTGACGTCGTAGCCGCCGTCGCGCAGCGGGGAGGCGAAGAACGGCGGGAGCCAGAGGCAGTCGACGCCGAGCCACTGCAGGTAGTCGAGCTTGTCGCGCATGCCGCGGAGGTCGCCGACGCCGTCGGCGTTGCTGTCGGCGAAGCCGCGGACGAGGACCTCGTAGAAGACCGCGCGCTTGTACCACTCGGGATCGGTGCCCGGCGGCGGCAGGGCGGAGCGGTGCGCGGGTGCGTCGGGGACGGGAACGGTCATCGGGAGCGGGTTCCCCTCTCGGGAGAAGGACCCCGTCCTCCCCACCCTTCGCAGGCTCAGGGCGGGACCCGGGACGGGGCCGGAGATCGATCTCTTCAGGAGACGGGCGGGGGGAACTGCACGGATCGCGGGAAGCTCAGCGCGAACACGTGGGCCGGCTCCCGGTGGGGGTCGAGCTCCACGTAGTTGAACTGGCCCCAGTCGTAGCGGGCACCGGTGAGCTCGTCGGTGACCCCGAAGCGCTCGTGCCAGTCCAGCCCGAGGGCGGGCAGGTCCAGCGCCGTCGTCCCGATCTGTGTGTCCCGGCTGGACAGGTTCACGACGACGAGGACGGCGTCGTCGGACCCCGGGTCGGTCTTGGTGAAGCAGAGCAGGTTCGGGTTGTCGACCTGGTGGAAGCGCAGCGTGCGCAGCTGCTGCAGCGCCGGGTGGGCGCGCCGCACCTCGTTGAGCCGCCGCAGGTAGGGCGCCAGGCTCCGCCCGGACGCCTCGGCGCCGGCCCAGTCGCGGGGGCGCAGCACGTACTTCTCGCTGTCCAGGTACTCCTCGCTGCCCGGCTTCACCGCCACGTGCTCGAACAGCTCGAAGCCGGAGTAGACGCCCCAGGTCGGGCTCATCATCGCGGCGAGCACGGCCCGGATCTTGAACATCGGCGGGCCGCCGAACTGCAGCGACTCGTGGAGGATGTCCGGGGTGTTCACGAAGAAGTTCGGCCGCATGTAGTGGCTGTTGGCGGCCAGCTCGCGGCCGTACTCCTCGAGCTCCTCGCGCCCGGTCCGCCAGGTGAAGTACGTGTAGGACTGGGTGAAGCCGAGCCGGGCGAGCTGGTGCATCATCGCCGGCCGGGTGAACGCCTCCGCGAGGAAGAGCACGTCCGGGTCGGTCTTCTTGACCTCCCAGATCAGCCAGTGCCAGAAGTTCAGCGGCTTGGTGTGCGGGTTGTCGACGCGGAAGATGCGGACGCCGGCGTCCATCCAGACCCGGACCACCCGCAGGCACTCGGCGTAGATGCCCTCGGGGTCGTTGTCGAAGTTGACCGGGTAGATGTCCTGGTACTTCTTCGGCGGGTTCTCCGCGTACGCGATCGTCCCGTCGGGCTTGGTGGTGAACCACTCCGGGTGCTCCTTCACCCACGGGTGGTCGGGGGCGGCCTGGAGCGCGAAGTCGAGGGCCACCTCCATGCCCAGCTCACGGGTGCGGGCGACGAAGGCCCGGAAGTCCTCCATCGTGCCCAGCTGCGGGTGGACGGCGTCGTGCCCGCCCTCGTCGCTTCCGATCGCCCACGGCGAGCCCACGTCGTCCGGCCCCACGTCGTGCGGGTTGCCGCCGGGGAACTGGCTCGAGTTCGGGCCCTTGCGGTTCACCTTGCCGATCGGGTGGATCGGCGGCAGGTAGACGACGTCGAAGCCCATGTCCGCGACCGCGGGCAGCCGGTCGGCGGCCGTGGTGAAGGTGCCGTGGGTGGGCGCCCCGGCGACCACCGGGCCCTCCGACCGCGGGAAGAACTCGTACCAGGAGCCGAACAGGGCCTCCTTGCGGTCGACCCACACCTCGTACCGCGGGGAACGGGTGACCAGCTCGCGCACCGGGTGCTCGTGCAGGTAGCGCTGCAGGCCGGCGGCCAGGGCCGGGGCGATCCGGACGGTGAGCTCCTGCGAGGTGTCCCGCAGGGCGGCGGCCGCGGCCTCGACGCGCCCGCGCCAGTCCTCCTCGGCCTCGGCGGCCACCCGGTCGAGCAGCCGGGCGCCCTCCTCCAGGTCGTTGGCGAGCTCGTCGGCCCCCTGGCCGGCCTCGACCTTGACCTCGACGTGGTGCCGCCAGGTGGCCAGCGGGTCGCTCCACGCCTCGACGCAGAAGGTCCACCGCCCCTCGCGGTCGGGCACGACCGTGGTCAGCCACCGGTCGGGCTCCGGTGGCAGCTTCGCCATGCGCAGGAAGGGCGCGCTCGCGTCGTCGCCGTCCGGGGGCGTCCAGACGACGTTCGCGGCGACGGCGTCGTGGCCCTCGCGGAAGACGGTGGCGGTGACGGGTACGTGCTCCCCGACCACCGCGCGGGCCGAGAAGGACCCGCAGGACACGACGGGGGCGACATCGGTGATGCCGAGGCGGAGATCAGGGCGGCCAGTCATCGCCGACCACGCTACTGAGCTGCCGCCTCACCAGCATCTCGGCAGGCGTTCTGCGCTCGGCGGCTCACCCGTCCGGGCCGGGTGCTCCTGGTGGTCACCGCGCGGAGCCCTGCCCGGGGGCCCCGGAGTCGATAGGCTCCCCGGGTGCGAGCACTCCGTCGGTTCACCGTCCGCGCGGCTCTGCCGGAGCCGCTCCTGCCCCTCTCCCAGCTGGTGATGAACCTCCGCTGGTCCTGGCACGCCGAGTCCCGCGACCTCTTCGAGGCGCTCGACCCCGATCTCTGGCAGCGCTGCGGAGGGGACCCGGTGCGCGCCCTCGGTGAGGTGTCGGCCGAGCGGCTGGCCACCCTCGCCAAGGACCGGCGCTTCGTCCGGCGGCTGACCGACGCCGTCGACGACCTGGAGGAGTACCTCGGCACCCCGCGCTGGTACCAGTCGCTGGGCGACGAGGCGCCGCGCAGCATCGCCTACTTCTCCGCCGAGTTCGGCATCAGCGAGGTCCTCCCGCAGTACTCCGGGGGCCTGGGCATCCTCGCCGGCGACCACCTGAAGGCCGCCTCCGACCTCGGCGTCCCGCTGATCGGCGTGGGGCTGCTCTACCGCGCCGGCTACTTCAGCCAGGGCCTGTCCGCCGACGGCTGGCAGCTCGAGCGCTACCCCTCGCTCGACCCGCACGGCCTGCCCATCAAGCTGCTGCGCCGGTCCGACGGCTCCGCCGTCGTCATCACCGTGCCGCTGCCCGAGGGACGCAGCCTGCACGCCCACGTCTGGCGCGCCCAGGTGGGCCGGGTCTCGCTGCTGCTGCTCGACAGCGACATCGAGGAGAACGCCCCCGGCGAGCGGCTGGTCACCGACCGGCTGTACGGCGGCGACGAGGACCACCGCCTCCGCCAGGAGATGCTCCTGGGCATCGGCGGTGTGCGGGCCGTGCGCGCCTACTGCTCGCTGACCGGCACCCCCCAGCCGGAGGTCTTCCACGCCAACGAGGGGCACGCCGGCTTCCAGGGCGTCGAGCGCATCCGAGAGCTCACCGAGGCGCACGGCCTCACCTTCCCCGAGGCGCTGCAGGCGGTGCGCGCGGGCACCGTCTTCACCACGCACACCCCCGTGCCGGCCGGTATCGACCGGTTCCCCAAGGCGCTCATCGAGCGCTACTTCGCCGGCTTCGGCGTGCCGATGGACCAGCTGCTGCCGCTGGGCGCCGAGGAGGACCCGGCGAAGTTCAACATGGCCCACATGGGCCTGCGCCTCGGGCAGCGGGCCAACGGCGTGAGCCAGCTGCACGGGCACGTCAGCCGGGGGATGTTCAAGGGCCTGTGGCCGGGCTTCGACGAGGCCGACGTGCCCATCGGCTCGATCACCAACGGGGTGCACGCGCCGACCTGGACCGCCCGCGAGCTGGTCGAGATGGGCACCCAGTCCTCCAGCCAGGGCGACCCGGTCGAGGTCGACGGCGACGTCCACTTCGACGGCGTCGACCGCATCCCGGCCGCCGAGCTGTGGGGGACCAGGCGCGTGCTGCGCGCCCGCCTGGTCGAGGAGGTGCGCCGGCGGGTCCGCGAGACGGCGCTCTCGCGCGGGGCCACCGAGGCCGAGGTGGGCTGGACCGACGGCGTCTTCGACCCCGACGTCCTCACCATCGGTTTCGCCCGCCGCGTGCCCTCCTACAAGCGGCTCACCCTGATGCTGCGCGACCCGGAGCGGCTCAAGGCGCTGCTGCTGGACCCCGAGCGGCCGATCCAGCTGGTCATCGCCGGCAAGAGCCACCCGGCCGACGACGGCGGGAAGAAGCTGATCCAGCAGATGGTGGCTTTCGCGGACGACCCGGAGATCCGGCACCGCATCGCGTTCCTGCCCGGCTACGACATCGGGATGGCGCGGTACCTCTACTGGGGCTGCGACGTCTGGCTGAACAACCCCCTGCGCCCGCTGGAGGCCTGCGGCACGTCGGGGATGAAGGCGGCGCTCAACGGCGGGCTGAACCTCTCCATCCGGGACGGCTGGTGGGACGAGTGGTTCGACGGCCAGAACGGCTGGGCGATCCCGACCGCCGACGGCGTCGCCGACCCCGACCGCCGCGACGAGGTCGAGGCGCGGGCGATCTACGACCTCCTCGAGAACCAGGTGCTGCCGCGGTTCTACGAGACCGACCGCGACGGCATCCCGGGCCGGTGGGTGGAGATGGTGCGGCACACGTTGCGCGAGACCGGCCCCAAGGTGCTGGCCACCCGGATGGTCCGCGACTACGTCCGCGCCCTCTACGTCCCGGCCGCGGGGTCGGCCCGCGCGATGGCCGCCGACGGCTACGCGCCGGCGCGCAGCGAGGCCTCCTGGCGCTCGCAGGTGCTGCACCACTGGCACGACGTCCGGGTGGCCCACGTCGAGGCGACCGGCGCCGGGGACACCCCGGAGATCGGGTCGACGCTGGCGCTGCGCGCCGAGGTGGAGCTGCCCGGGCTGCAGCCCGGTGACGTCGAGGTGCAGGCCGCCTACGGCCGGGTCGACGACGCCGACGGGCTGCACGAGGTGACCACCGTGCCGATGGCGCACGAGCACACCGACGGGTCGCGGCACTGGTTCACCGCCACCGTGCCGCTGGAGCGCACGGGCGCCTTCGGCTACACGGTGCGCGTGCTGCCGCACTCGGAGCACCTCGCCGATCCGGCGGAGCTCGGCGTGGTGAGCACGGCCTGACGGTGAACCAGCGGGCACTCGGGCCACGCCGGCCACAGTGACCTCGTGTGACGTCGTCACGCCCCGGCGTGGCGGCGGCCCGCGGCCAGCCAGAACGCTCGCCCTTCACTAGGCTGGACGCCATGCCCGACCGCTGTGAAGTGCTCCCCGGAGATGCCGTCGTCGCCCGCCGTGGCGGCGGCCTGCTGTGGGTCGACGCTCCCGGCTCGCCCGCCCTCGTGTCGGCTCTGCACGCCTGCCTGGGCGTGACGGGCCCCGGCGCCGACCGCGTGCTGGCCGCCGTGGCCGGTGAGGTGAGCTCCCTGGCCTCCGGTGGCGTCTCGTTCGCCCTCGTCGTCACCGGCGACGCCGGTAACGGCGTCGCGCTCTGGGCGGGCAAGGGTCAGCCGGCCGTCGACGGCGTCCCGCTCTCCGGCTCGTCCGTCGAGGGGGGCACGCTCGCCTCCGGCTTCTCGCCGGGGCAGTCGCTGTACGTGGGCCCCGGCCAGTCCGCGCCGCGCACACCGCCGGGCGTGAGCTACGACCTGGTCGAGGGCACCGTGCCCGGTGGCGGCGCCACGCTGCACCTGGCCGGGGCGGCCCCGGCCGCCGCGGCCCCGGTGGCGGCGGCGTCGTCCTTCGCGGCGAGCACGGACTCCGGCTTCGGCGCCGGCCGCGGCTCCTCCGCGTCGGCGGCCCAGCCCGACTCGGGCGAGCAGACCGCGTTCTGGCGCCCCGAGTCGACCGAGGCCACGCCGATCCTGCGCTTCGACGACGGCATGGTCGTCACCATCGACGAGGACCTGGTGCTCGGGCGGCGTCCCGACAACCACGAGATGGTCTCCAGCGGCTCGGCGCGCGCGGTCCCGATCGCCGACACCCAGAACGTGCTCTCCTCGGCCCACGCGGCGCTGACCCGCAACGGCCGCGAGGTCTCGCTCGTCGACCTGGGCTCGCTCAACGGCACCCACGTCGCCGGCCCCGAGGCCACCGAGTGGACCCAGCTCGAGCCGGGCGTGGCCCACCCGCTCTCCGACGGCGACCGCCTGCTCCTGGGCTGGACGGTCATCACCTTCGAGCAGCCGCAGGAGTAGAAGGACCACCCTTCCCCCCACGCCTGACGAGCTCGGCGTGGGGCCCTGAAGGGTGGCCGTTCCAGCACCTCACCTGTCGGGCCGGCGCTCGACCCGCAGCAGCCAGACGCAGCGGCCGGGCAGCTCCACCGGCCCCGGCGGCAGGAACGTGATCGCCGGCGGGGCGCCGCGGGCGTACTCGGTGGAGACCACCAGCTCGTAGCCGTCCGCCCACGGCGGCCCGGGCAGCTCGACGGTCACCGGGTCGGGGCCGGCGTGCAGCTGCACCAGGTAGGAGTCGTCGACGACGGGGTGGCCGTGCTCGTCGCGGTGCCGGATGCCCCGGCCGTCGAGGTACATGCCCACGGTCTGCAGCCCGGTGTCGAACCAGTGCGCGGTGGTGAGCTGGCCGCCGCCCGGGGCGAACCAGGCGAGGTCGCGGGTGCCCTCGGTGCCAGCCAGCTCGTGGCCCTCGAAGAACGCCTCCTGCCGCAGCACCGGGGCGCCGCGGCGCAGCCGGACCAGCCGGGTGACGAAGGCGAGCAGGTCCTCGTCGGCGGCCGCCCAGTCCAGCCAGGAGATCTCGTTGTCCTGGCAGTAGGCGTTGTTGTTGCCCTGCTGGGTGCGGCCCAGCTCGTCGCCGGCGGTCAGCATCGGCACCCCGGTGGAGAGCAGCAGGGTGGCCAGCAGGTTGCGCACCTGGCGCGCGCGCAGGGCGAGCACCTCGGGGTCGTCGGTGGGCCCCTCGACGCCGCAGTTCCAGTTCCGGTTGTGGCTCTCGCCGTCCCGGTTCTCCTCGCCGTTGGCCTCGTTGCGCTTCTGCTCGTAGGCGACCAGGTCGGCGAGGGGGAAGCCGTCGTGCGCGGTGACGAAGTTGATGCTGGCGAACGGGCGCCGGCCGTCGGAGCGGTAGAGGTCCGAGGAGCCGGTCAGCCGGTAGGCGAGGTCGCGCACGCCGACGTGCGCGCCCGACCAGACGTCGCGCACGGTGTCGCGGTACTTGCCGTTCCACTCCGTCCACGGCGGCGGGAAGTTGCCCACCTGGTAGCCGCCCGGACCGACGTCCCAGGGCTCGGCGATCAGCTTCACCTGGCTGACCACCGGGTCCTGGTGCACGACGTCGAAGAACGCCGACAGCCGGTCGACGTCGTGCATCGAGCGGGCCAGCGCCGAGGCGAGGTCGAAGCGGAAGCCGTCGACGTGCATCTCGGTGACCCAGTAGCGCAGCGAGTCCATGAGCAGGCCCAGCACGGCCGGCCGGCGCACGTCGAGGGTGTTCCCGCAGCCGGTGTAGTCGGTGTAGCGGGAGGGGTTGGCGCCGTCGAGCCGGTAGTAGCCGGGGTTGTCGATGCCCTTGAACGACAGCGTGGGCCCGGTGTGGTCGCCCTCGGCCGTGTGGTTGTAGACGACGTCGAGGATCACCTCGATGCCGGCGGCGTGCAGCTCCTTGACCATCGTCTTGAACTCGGTCACCTGCTGGCCGCCGCTGCCGGCGGCGCTGTAGGCGGCGTGCGGCGCGAAGTAGCCCAGCGTGTTGTAACCCCAGTAGTTGGTCAGCCCGCGGCGCAGCAGGTGAGGCTCGCTGACGAAGTGGTGCACCGGGAGCAGCTCGACCGCTGTCACGCCGAGCGCCAGCAGGTGCTCGACGAAGGCGGGGTGGGCCAGCCCCGCGTAGGTGCCCCGCAGGTGCGGCGGGACGCCGGGGTGCCGGGCGGTGGCCCCCTTGACGTGCACCTCGTAGATGACGGTGTCCGACCACGAACGGCGCAGGGGGCGGTCGCCGTCCCAGGGGAACGGGTCGTGGACGACGACGCCGCGGGGGACGTGGGGAGCGGAGTCCTGGCCGTCGGGGACGGCGGAGTCCGGGTGCTCGACGGGGTGGCCGAACAGCGCGGCGTGCAGCTCCAGCTCCCCGTCCACGGCCCTGGCGTAGGGGTCCAGCAACAGCTTGGCCGGGTTGTACCGGGAACCGGAGAACGGCTCGTAGCCGCCGTGGACGCGGTAGCCGTAGCGCTGCCCGGGGCCGACGCCGGGCAGCCGGCCGTGCCACACCTGGTGGGTGGTCTCCTCCAGCCGGTGCCGGTGCTCGGTCCCGTCGGGGTCGAACAGGCAGAGGTCGACGGCGGAGGCGCCGGCCGACCACAGCGCGAAGTTGGTCCCGCGGCCGTCCCAGACCGCACCCAGCGGTGCGGGGGCGCCGGGCAGCACGTCGGGGAGCGGGCGTCCGGCCGCTGTGTGTTCGGTCACCAGGCGATCGTGCCAAGCCGCCGACCGGAGCGGGCGCACCGACCGGCGCGACGGTTGGTTGGATGGGGGCGTGCCGAACCCTGACGCCCCCGGAGGGGCGGTCGTACGGATGACCGGAGTCGACGTCGTCCGGGGCGGGAACCACCTGCTCCGCGGCGTCGACTGGGCCGTGGAGGAGGACCACCGCTGGGTGGTGCTCGGTCCCAACGGGGCGGGCAAGACCACGCTCCTGCAGCTCGCGGCCGCGCAGCTGCACCCGACGCGGGGCGAGGTGCGGTTGCTCGGCGAGACGCTCGGCGCCGTCGACGTCTTCGAGCTGCGGCCCCGCATCGGGCTGACCAGCGCCTCGCTGGCCCAGCGGATCGGGCCCGCGGAGAAGACCGGGGACGTCGTCGTCTCGGCCGGGTACGCCGTCGTCGGCCGGTGGCGGGAGCGGTACGACGTCCACGACCTCACCCGGGCCGGGATGCTCATGGCGCAGTGGGGCGTGGCCCAGTACGCGCACCGCCCTTTCGGCACCCTCAGCGAGGGCGAGCGCAAGCGCACCCAGATCGCCCGCGCGCTGATGCCCGACCCGGAGCTGCTGCTGCTCGACGAGCCCGGGGCCGGTCTCGACCTGGGCGGTCGCGAGGACCTCGTCGCCCGGCTCTCGGACCTGGCGAGGTACCACTACGCGCCCGCCCAGGTGCTGGTCACCCACCACGTCGAGGAGATCCCGCCGGGCTACACCCACGCGCTGCTGCTGCGCGAGGGGGAGGTCGTCGCCTCCGGCGCGGCCGACGACGTCCTCACCTCCGAGCACCTCTCGGACACCTTCGGCCTGCCGCTGGACCTCGCCCGCACCGACGGCCGGTTCACCGCCAGGCGCGCTTCCTGAGGCGGCCCCTCCCGAGGCGCGGCCCGAGCGGAGCGGGGGTCGAGGGGGAGGCGGTCCTTATAGGGTGCCGTCCATGGCATCGACCCCCGAGTTCGTGACCCTGCAGGTGGACGACGGGGTGGGCACCATCCGCCTCGACCGGCCGAAGATGAACGCGATCGACGAGCAGCTGCACCTGGAGGTCCGGGCGGCCGCGCTCGAGGCCGGTGAGCGGTCGGACGTGCGCGCCGTCGTCCTCTACGGCGGGGAGCGGGTCTTCGCCGCGGGCGCCGACATCAAGGCGATGTCGCAGCTGGACGGGCGGTCGATGGTCGCCTGGGGCCGCGAGCTGCAGAACTCCTTCCGCGCGGTCGCGCGGATCCCGAAGCCGGTCATCGCCGCCGTCACCGGCTACGCCCTCGGCGGCGGCTACGAGCTGGCGCTGTGCGCGGACTTCCGCGTGCTCGGCGCGGGCGCGAAGGTCGGCCAGCCCGAGATCCTGCTCGGCGTGATCCCGGGCGCCGGCGGGACCCAGCGGCTGGCCCGCCTCGTCGGCCCGGCCCGGGCCAAGGACCTGGTCTTCACCGGCCGGCACGTCGGCGCCGAGGAGGCCCTGGAGATGGGGCTGGCCGACGCCGTCGTCCCCGACGCCGAGGTGTACGACACCGCCCTCGCCATGGCGCGCAAGCTCGCCGCCGGCCCGCCGCTGGCGCTCGCGGCGGCCAAGCGGGCGATCGACGAGGGGCTGGACCTGCCCCTGGAGCAGGGGCTGGACCTGGAGAGCCGGCTGTTCGCCGAGCTGTTCGACACCGAGGACCAGGCTGCCGGGATGCGCTCGTTCCTGGAGAGCGGCCCGGGCAAGGCCGAGTTCTCCGGCCGCTGAGCCCGGTGGAGGGTGTGGTCGACCGGTCGGGCCCCGGCGGCCGGGCGTGGGTGGACCGGGCCGTCGCCGCCGTCGAGGCCGACGCCCGGCGCAGCGCGGACACGCACCTGCTGGTCTACCCCCTGCCGCCGGAGTGGGGGGTGGACCTCTACCTCAAGGACGAGTCCACCCACCCCACCGGCAGCCTGAAGCACCGGCTCGCGCGGTCGCTCTTCCTGTACGGGCTGTGCTCCGGGCAGATCACCGAGGGCAGCACCGTCGTCGAGGCCTCGAGCGGGTCGACGGCGGTGAGCGAGGCCTACTTCGCCCGGATGCTGGGCCTGCCGTTCGTCGCCGTCATGCCGCGCTCGACCAGCCCCGAGAAGGTCGCGCTCATCGAGTTCCACGGCGGCCGGTGCCACTTCGTCGACCGGGTGGCGGAGATCTACGAGGAGGCCCGGCGGCTGGCCGCCGAGTGCGGCGGGCACTACCTGGACCAGTTCACCTACGCCGAGCGGGCCACGGACTGGCGGGGCAACAACAACATCGCCGAGTCGGTCTTCGAGCAGCTCGCCGCCGAGCGGTACCCGGTGCCGGAGTGGGTCGTGGTCGGCGCCGGCACCGGCGGCACGAGCGCGACGATCGGGCGGTACATCCGCTACCGGCGGCACCCCACGCGGCTGGCCGTCGTCGACCCGGAGAACTCCGCGTTCTTCCCGGGGTACGCGGCCGGGGACCCGGGGTGGACGACCGGGGCGCCGTCACGCATCGAGGGGATCGGGCGGCCGCGGGTGGAGCCCTCGTTCGTGCCGACCATCGTCGACCGTATGGTCGCCGTCCCCGACGCCGCCTCGCTGGCCGCGATGCGGCACCTGGAGCAGGTCACCGGACGCCGGGCCGGCGGCTCCACCGGCACGAACCTGTGGGGGGCCTTCGGACTGGTCGCCGAGATGGTCGCGGCGGGGCGCACGGGGAGCGTGGTGACGCTGCTCTGCGACGGCGGAGAGCGGTACGCGCGGACGTACTACTCCGACGACTGGGTGGCCGCCCAGGGGCTGGACCTGGCGCCGTACACGGCGGTCCTGCGCCGGTTCGCCGCGACGGGGGAGTGGCCGGGCCCGCCGGCGTGACGTGCCTCACCCGCCCCTCGTACCGCGGCGGCGTTACTCCGCAGTAGCCTCCATGATCGGAGCCAGGCGGGCCTCGTGCCCGCATCCTGAACGCGTCCTGAGGAAGGTTCAGCGCGATGAACATCGTCGTTCTTGTCAAGCAGGTCCCGGACTCGGGAAGTGAGCGCAAGCTGGACCCGGCCGACAACACCGTCGACCGTGCGTCCGCCGACAACGTGATCAATGAGATGGACGAGTACGCCATCGAGGAGGCGCTCACCATCAAGGAGGCGCAGGGCGGCGAGGTCACCGTGCTGACCGTCGGGCCCGACTCCGCCACCGACGCCATCCGCAAGGCGCTCTCCATGGGCGCCGACAAGGCCGTGCACGTCGTCGACGACGCCATCCACGGCTCCTGCGCGGTGCAGACCTCCGCGGTGATCGCCGCGGCCCTGGGCCAGATGGAGTTCGACCTGGTCATGTGCGGCGCGGAGGCCACCGACGCCCAGCTGTCGGTCATGCCCGCCCTGCTCGCCGAGCGCCTGGGTCTCCCGCAGCTCTCCGGTGCCCGCAAGGTCACCATCGAGGGTGGCGTCGCCAAGGTGGAGCGGCAGACCGACGGCGGCTACTGGGCCCTCGAGGCCCCGCTCCCGGCGATCATCTCCACCTGGGACACGATCAACGAGCCGCGGTACCCCTCGTTCAAGGGGATCATGGCCGCGAAGAAGAAGCCGGTGGAGACGAAGTCCCTGGCCGACCTGGGCCTCGACGCCGGCAGCGTCGGCCTGGCCACCGCCACCAGCAAGGTGCTCGACTTCGCCGGCCGCCCGCCGAAGGGCGAGGGCGTCAAGGTGACCGACGAGGGCGACGGCGCGCAGAAGTTCGTCGACTACCTCGCCGCCCAGAAGATCGTCTGACCCCGCCCGGATCCAAGGAAGAGGAGAACATCCCATGGCAGAGGTCCTGGTCCTTGCCGAGCTCGACCCGGCCGGCGGCGGTGTCCGCAAGACCACGCTGGAAGCCCTGACCGCGGCGCGCGCACTCGGTGAGCCGTCGGCCGTCGTCCTCGGTGCCCCCGGCACCGCCGCCGGCGTCAAGGACGCCCTCGCGGAGTACGGCGCCGCCACCGTCTACGTCGCCGAGTCCGAGGACGTCGACGCCTACCTGGTGGCCCCCAAGGCCGAGGTGCTGGCGCAGCTGGTGAGCGAGAAGTCGCCCGCCGCCGTCGTCATCCCCTCCTCGCCGGAGGGCAAGGAGATCGCCGCCCGCCTGGCCATCAAGACCGGCAGCGGTTTCCTCACCGACGTCACCGAGATCGCCCCCGACGGCACCGCCACGCAGGCGGCGTTCGCCGGGGCGACGATCGTGCACTCGCAGGTGACGGTCGGCACCCCGATCTACACGCTCCGCGGCAACTCGGTCACCCCCGAGCCGGCCCCCGCCGCCGGTGCCGAGCAGACCGTCGACGTCTCGGTGAGCGACGCGGCCAAGCAGGTCCGGGTCGTCGAGCGGGTCGTGGAGCAGAAGAGCAACCGCCCCGAGCTCACCGAGGCCTCCATCGTCGTCTCCGGTGGTCGCGGTGTGGCCAGCGCCGAGAACTTCTCGATCATCGAGGGCCTGGCCGACTCGCTCGGTGCGGCCGTGGGCGCCTCGCGCGCCGCGGTCGACTCCGGCTTCTACCCCCACAGCTTCCAGGTGGGGCAGACCGGCAAGACCGTCTCGCCGCAGCTCTACGTGGCCGTCGGCATCTCCGGCGCCATCCAGCACCGCGCCGGCATGCAGACCAGCAAGACGATCGTCGCCATCAACAAGGACCCCGAGGCGCCGATCTTCGAGCTGGCCGACTTCGGCGTGATCGGTGACCTGAACACCGTCGTGCCGGCCGCCACCGAGGCGATCAACGCCCGCAAGTAGCGGCACCCGTCGAGGGCCGGTTCCCGTGCAGGGGGCCGGCCCTCGACGCATGTCCGGGGACGGGAAGCAGGCGGGAGGTCCGGTGGTTGGGCACCGCGTGAGCACCGGAGCGCCGCCGACGCTGTTCGACCGGGCGCACCGGCTGACCACCGCGGGGCTGCTGATGCTGGTCACCTTCGTCGCCTTCGAGGCGATGGCGGTGGCGACCGCGATGCCGACCGCGGTCGCGGAGCTCGACGGCCTTGCCTGGTACGCCTGGCCCTTCAGCGCCTTCCTCGTCGCCTCGGTGGTCGGGATGGTGCTCGGCGGGGACCTCGGTGACCGCCGCGGGTCACGGGTCGCGCTCCTGACCGGGGTGGCGGTCTTCGCCGCGGGGCTGCTCGCCGCCGGCGTCTCGGGGAGCATGGCGCTGTTCGTCGCCGCCCGGGCGCTGCAGGGCATCGGCGGGGGCGCGATCGCCGTCTCCCTGTACGTGGTCGCCGGGCAGGCTTTCGCGCCCGGGCTGCGTCCGCGGCTCTTCGGCGCGTTCGCCGCCGCGTGGGTGCTCCCGGCGCTGATCGGCCCCGTCGTCGCCGGCCTGCTCACCACCCACCTCACCTGGCGGCTGGTCTTCCTCGCCCTCCTGCCGCTCATCCTGCTCGGCCTGGGCCTGGTCCTGCCCGCGGTCCGCGCGCTGCCCCGGCCCGCCCCGGTCGCGGCCCCCGCCTCGGCGCGGCGCTGGTGGGCGCTGCTGGCGGGCGTGGGCATCGCCGCCCTGCAGTACGCGGGGCAGCGCCTCGACCTCCTGGCGGCCGGGATCGCCGTCGCCGGGCTGCTGGCACTGGTCCTCGGCCTGCGCCCGCTGCTGCCGACCGGGACCGCCGTCGCCCGCCCGGGTCTGCCCGCGGTGGTCGCCGGCCGCGGGCTGCTGGCCGGTGCCTTCTTCGGCATGGACGCGCTGCTGCCGCTGGCCCTCACCGAGCTGCACGGCTACTCGGCCACCGCCGCGGGGATCCCGCTCACCGCCGGCGCCCTGGGCTGGGCGACCGCCTCCCAGCTGCAGGGCCGCCACCCGCACTGGTCGCGGGTGCGCCTGCTGCGCCTCGGGTTCGCCGTACTCACGGCCGGGCTGCTGGCCACGGCCGCGATCGCCGTCCCCGGGGTGGGCGGGTGGCCGGCCTACGTGAGCTGGGCGGTCGCCGGCCTCGGCATGGGCCTGGGCATGCCGAGCCTCAGCGTGCTGCTGCTGGACCGCTCGTCGGACGCGACCCGGGGCGCGGACTCCGCGGCGTTCCAGATCGCCGACGTCACCGGCGCCGCGGTCTGCATCGGGCTCGTCGGCGTGCTGGTTGCCGCCGCGGCGGGCGGAGCGCTCTCCCTCGAGGTCGCGGTGCTGGCCGGTGTGGTGCTGCTCTCCGCCGTCGCGGTCGGCGGCGCGGTGCTCGCCCCGCGTGCGGGTGGTCCTCCGGCGGCGGCGACCGGCCCGGCCGTGCCCGCGACTACCCTGAGCGCGTCATGACCTACTCGGAGCCGGTCTACCTCGACCACGCGGCGACCACGCCGATGCTGCCCGAGGTGCTGGCCGCGATGACCGGCCAGCTCGGCCGCGTGGGCAACGCCTCCTCCTTGCACGCGAGCGGCCGGGCGGCCCGCCGCGCCGCGGAGCAGGCCCGCGAGCGGCTGGCCGAGGCGCTGGGCGCCCGGCCGTCGGAGGTGCTGTTCACCGGCGGCGGCACCGAGAGCGACAACCTGGCGATCAAGGGCCTGTTCTGGGCCCGGCGCGAGGCGGACTCCCGCCGTCGCCGCATCGTCGTGAGCCCCGCCGAGCACCACGCCGTCCTGGACAGCGTCGAGTGGCTGGCCAAGCACGAGGGCGCCGAGGTCACGTGGTTGCCGGTGGAGCCCTCGGGTCGGGTCACCCCCCGGGCGCTGGCCGAGGCGCTGGGCGACGGCACCGACGTCGCCGTCGCGAGCGTGATGTGGGCCAACAACGAGATCGGCACGGTGAGCGACGTCGCGGCGCTCGCGGCCACCGCGCACGACGTGGGGGTCCCCTTCCACACCGACGCGGTGCAGGCGGTCGGGCAGGTGCTGGTCGACTTCGGCGCCAGCGGGGTCGACGCGCTCACCATGACCGGCCACAAGCTCGGCGGACCGATGGGCGCCGGCGCGCTGCTGCTGCGCCGCGACGCCGAGTGCACGCCCCTGCTGCACGGTGGGGGCCAGGAGCGCGACGTCCGCTCCGGCACCCTGGACGTCGCCGCCATCGTCGGGCTGGCGGTCGCGGCGGCCGCGGCGGTGCGGGGCCGCGTCGAGCGGGCCGCCGAGCTGGCGCGGCTGCGCGACCGGCTGGTGGCCGGGGTCGTGGAGCAGGTGCCCGATGCCCAGCTCAACGGCGCCCCGCTCGACGACGTCGTCCGCTCTGGGCCCGGCCGGTTGCCCGGCAACGCCCACCTCTCCTTCCCCGGCGCCGAGGGCGACGCGCTCCTCATGCTGCTGGACGCCCGCGGCATCGAGTGCTCGACCGGATCGGCGTGCAGCGCCGGGGTGGCCCGCCCCAGCCACGTGCTGCTCGCGGTGGGCGCCGACCCCGACCGGGCCCGCAGCTCGCTGCGCTTCAGCCTCGGGCACACCAGCACCGACGCCGACGTCGACGCGCTGCTCGGCGTGGTGGCACCGGTGGTCGAGCGGGCCCGGCGGGCCGGGACGGGGCGCCGATGAGGGTGCTGGCCGCCATGAGCGGGGGAGTCGACTCCGCCGTGGCCGCGGCCCTCGCCGTCGACGCCGGGCACGACGTCACCGGCGTCCACCTCGCGCTCTCGCAGAACCGGCAGACGCTGCGCAGCGGCTCCCGCGGGTGCTGCAGCGTCGAGGACTCCCACGACGCCCGGCGGGTGGCCGACGAGCTCGGCATCCCCTTCTACGTCTGGGACATGGCGGACCGGTTCACCGAGGACGTCGTCGAGGACTTCGTCGCCGAGTACGCGGCCGGCCGCACACCCAACCCGTGCCTGCGCTGCAACGAGAAGATCAAGTTCTCCGCCGTCCTCGACCGGGCCGTCGGGCTGGGCTTCGACGCGGTGGTCACGGGGCACCACGCGCGCCTGGCCGGCGGCGAGCTGCGCCGCTCCGTCGACGCCGCCAAGGACCAGTCCTACGTGCTCGGCGTGCTCACCGCGCAGCAGCTGGCCGCGGCGGTGTTCCCGCTGGGCGGCATGACCAAGGAGCGGGTGCGGGAGATCGCCGCCGAGCGCGGGTTCGCCGTCGCCACGAAGCCCGACTCGCACGACATCTGCTTCATCCCGGACGGCGACACCCGCGGCTTCCTGGCCCGCCGGCTGGGCAGCCGCCCGGGACCGGTGGTCGACGCCGCAACCGGCGCGACCGTCGGCGAGCACGAGGGCACCTACGGCTTCACCGTCGGCCAGCGCCGCGGTCTCGGGGTCAGCGCCGGGGACTCGCGGCCCCGCTACGTGCTGGGCATCCAGCCGGTGACCCGGACGGTGACCATCGGCACCGCCGACCTCGCCGGCGTGGACCGCGTCGTCACCGCGGCTCCCACCTGGACCCGGGCGGCGCCGGAGCTGCCGCTCCGGGCGGAGGTGCAGCTGCGGGCGCACGGCACCCCGGTGCCGTGCGAGGTGACCGGCGACGACGCCGGTGGGCTGCACATCCTGCTCGAGGAGGAGCAGCGCGGGGTGGCCGCCGGCCAGTCCGCCGTGCTCTACACCCCCGACCCGGAGCGCGGTGACCTGGTGCTCGGGCAGGCCGCGGTCCGGGCCACCGGCGACCGTGCCGGGATGCCCGCATGAGTGACGCCGGGGTTCTCTGGGGCCCCGCCTGCGGCGTCGGGTCGTTGCCGGGCACCGAGCCGGCGGAGGCGGTCCGCACCGTGGTCGGCGAGCTGCCGGGGTTCGCGCACCTGCCCGAGCTCCCCGGTCGCGGGGCGGGTGCGGACATGCTCGGGCGCAGCGCCGCCCTGCTGGTCGACCTCGCCGTCGACCTCACCCCGGCGGGCTGGCGGCTCGTCCCGCGGCCGGGGATCGACCAGCAGCGGGCCGAGGAGTTCCTCGCCCGCGACCTCGATGCCGTGCACGACGTCGCCGCCGACTGGACGGGACCGTTCAAGGTGCAGGCCACCGGCCCGTGGACCCTCGCCGCCGGGCTGGAGCGCGCCCGGGGCGACCGTGCGGTCGTGGACCCGGGAGCCCGCCGCGATCTGGGGCAGTCGCTGGCCGAGGGGCTCGCCGCGCACGTGGCGGCCGTGCAGGCACGGCTCCCCGGGGCGCGGATCGTGGTGCAGCTCGACGAGCCCTCGGTCCCCGCCGTCCTGCAGGGCGCGCTGCCGACCGTGAGCGGGTTCGGGAAGCTGCCGGCGGTCGCCGAGGACGTCGTCGAGCAGGAGCTCGCGGCCGTCGTGCGGGCGCTGCCCGGACCGGTGGTCGTGCACTGCTGCGCGCCGCGCACGCCGCTGGGGCTGTTCCGTGCCGCCGGTGCGGCGGGGCTCTCCTTCGACCTCGGCCTGGTCCAGGACCTCGACGCGGTGGGGGAGGCGGTCGACGCGGGGGTGCACCTGCTGCCCGGTGTCGTCCCCGGCACCGACGCCGCGCTCCCGGCCCCGGAGGCGACGGCGTCGCGGGTGCAGGCGTGGTGGCGCGAGCTCGGCTTCACCGCCGACCGGCTGCCCGAGGCGGTGACCCTCACCCCCGCCTGCGGTCTGGCGGGGGCGACGCCGTCCTACGCCCGGGCCGCGATGCGCCAGGTGCGCGAGGCCGCGAAGTACCTGCTCCCGGAGTGAGGCGCCCGGCCCCGACCGGGTGAGCGCCGGTTGACCGTCGTAGCCGCCGGATACCGTTCGACCGTGAGCACCGACGCCGACCTCGTCGAACCGTCCGTCACCCCGGTGGCCGACCGCGAGGACCTCACCGAGGTCCCCGACGACGTGCGCACCCGGCACCGCGACCTCTCCGAGGAGCTGGACCGGTACGCGTTCGCCTACTACGTGCGCGACGAGCCGCTCATCAGCGACGGCCAGTACGACGAGCTGATGGGTGAGCTCAAGGCACTGGAGGCCGCGCACCCGGCGCTGGTCACGCCCGACTCGCCGAGCCAGAAGGTCAACGGCGGGTTCACCGCCACCTTCGCGCCGGTCCAGCACCTCGAGCGGATGCAGAGCCTGGACAACGCCTTCACCAGCGACGAGCTGTCGGCCTGGGCGGCGCGGGCCGAGCGGGAGGGCGCGGCCGGGGGGAGCTACCTCTGCGAGCTGAAGGTGGACGGGGTCGCCGTCGACCTGGTCTACGAGCAGGGCCGCCTGGTGCGGGCCGCCACGCGGGGCGACGGCGTCACCGGCGAGGACGTCACCGCCAACGTCCGCACGATGCGCGACGTCCCGCAGCAGCTCACCGGCGATGACGTCCCCGAGCTGCTCGAGGTCCGGGGCGAGATCTACTTCCCGGTGGCGGCGTTCGCCGACGTGAACGCCGCCATGGTCGAGCAGGGGCGGCCGCCGTTCGCCAACCCGCGAAACGCCGCGGCGGGCTCGCTGCGCCAGAAGGACCCGAAGGTCACCGCCTCGCGGCCCCTCCGGCTGGTGGTGCACGGCCTGGGTGCCCGGAGGGGGTTCGAGCCCGAGCGCCAGTCGGCGGCCTACGACGGGCTGCGGGCGCTGGGGCTGCCGGTGAGCGACCGCTTCGAGGTCGTGCCCGACCTGGAGGGCGTGCGGGCCTACATCGAGCGCTACCGCGAGCAGCGCCACTCGGTGGGGCACGAGATCGACGGCGTCGTGGTGAAGGTGGACCAGGTGGCGCTGCAGCGGCGGCTGGGCTCGACCTCCCGGGCGCCACGGTGGGCCATCGCCTTCAAGTACCCGCCGGAGGAGGCGACGACGAAGCTCGTCGACATCCGGGTCAACGTGGGGCGCACCGGCCGGGTGACGCCGTTCGCCTTCATGGAGCCGGTCAAGGTCGCGGGCTCCACCGTGCAGCTGGCCACCCTGCACAACGCCAGCGAGGTGAAGCGGAAGGGCGTGCTGATCGGGGACACCGTCGTCATCCGCAAGGCCGGCGACGTGATCCCCGAGGTGCTCGGCCCGGTGGTGGCGGCCCGCACGGGCGACGAGCGCGAGTTCGTCATGCCGACCCACTGCCCCGAGTGCGGCACCGAGCTGCGACCGGAGAAGGAGGGCGACGCCGACATCCGCTGCCCCAACGCCCGGTCCTGCCCCGCACAGCTGCGGGAGCGGGTCTTCCACGTGGCCGGTCGCGGCGCCTTCGACATCGAGAACCTCGGCTACGAGGCGGCGATCGCGCTGCTGCAGAGCGGTCTGCTCCAGGACGAGGGCGACCTCTTCTTCCTCGACGAGGAGGCGCTGTGCCGCAGCGCGTTCTTCACGAAGAAGGACGGCGCCCTGTCGGCCAACGGGCGCAAGCTGCTGACCAACCTGCAGACCCGGAAGGACGTCCCGCTCTGGCGGGTGCTGGTCGCCCTCTCCATCCGGCACGTGGGCCCGACCGCCGCCCAGGCGCTGGCGCGTGACTTCCGGTCGATGGACCGCATCATGGCCGCGACGGAGGAGGAGCTCGCTGCCGCCGACGGCGTCGGGCCGACGATCGCGGCGTCGATCCGCGACTGGTTCGCCGTCGACTGGCACCGCGAGGTGGTCCAGAAGTGGCGGCAGGCCGGTGTCTCGCTGGCCGATGCGGGCGAGGACGCCGGCCCGGGCCCGCTCACCGGGGTCACCGTCGTGGTCACCGGCTCGCTGCGCGACTTCAGCCGCGACCAGGCGATCGCGGCGATCCAGGAGCGCGGCGGCAAGGTGACGGGTTCGGTGTCGAAGAAGACCGGCTTCGTGGTCGTCGGCGCCGACCCGGGCAGCAAGTACGACAAGGCCGTGCAGGTGAAAGCGCCGATCCTGGACGACGACGGCTTCCGCGTGCTGCTCGAGCAGGGCCCGGACGCCGCCCGCGAGGTCGCGACGATCGGTGACGGCACCGAGGAGTAGCCGCTCAGAACGGTGGGGGAGTGGTCGTCGCGACCAGGCCGGTCGGGGCGGTCACGGTGAGTCGGCCGTCGGGCGCCAACTCGTGCCGCCAACCGGGCGCCTGGTGCTTGCCGCGGTGGTGACCGGTGCAGAAGCCGACGAGGTTCTGCGCGCTGGTGGGCCCCTCGGGCCAGGGACGGTCGTGGTCCAGCTCCCCGCCGAGCCGCACGCGCCTGCGGCAGCCGGGGAAGCGGCAGCGACGGTCGCGGGCACGGACGTACCGGTCGAGGGCGGCGCCGGGGCGGTACCCGTCGGTCGGGCCGGGTGGGCCGAGCCCCGGGCGGCCGGTGAGGTCGTGCGTGCAGCGGGCCGGCGCGCGGCGGCAGGCGGCGTCGTCGCAGCGGGCCAGGCGGCGGAGCTCACGGCTGTCGGTCAGCGCGAGCAGGGCGCCGGAGAGTTCGTCGACCACCGCGATGCGCGGCCGGTCGACCAGCGTGCCGCCGCCGCTCACGTCGAGAAGTGCGGCGAGGGCCGCCCGGCGGGACTCCCCGGCCGCGGCGCACGCGTCCAGGTCGCTCGGCGCACCGGTGACCCGCCCAGGGGCGCTGCGGAGCCAGGTGGCCTCGTCCGCACGGTCGGCCCGCTGGGCGTCGACGACCATCCGTCGGGCGTGACCGATCGCCCGATCCAGGCCCAGCAGCGCATCCGCGGCAGCTTGCATCGACCCGTGGGCGGTCGCCCAGCGAGCGGATCCGCCGCTGTCGTCGTCCTCCGTCGTGGGCGCTGGGCATGTCGCGGGCCGCTGGTCGGGTGCTGTTCCAGGTTGGACGTCGGAGCCGTGTCCTGAATCCCGGCTGGCATCGGGGTCGCATCCCGAACCCCGGCTGGCATCGGGGTCACGTTCGGAACCGGGGCTGAGATCGGGGCCGCGTCCTGAGCCGGAGCCGGGATCGGGGTCGGAGGGCGGCGCCGGGTCGGCGAAAGCACCGACGCGCTCCAGCCAGGCCTCGACGGGTGCCTCCTCGGCCCACCGGCGGAGCAGCTCGTCCTCCGGGGTGTAGTCCTCCCCGCCCCACTCACCTCGGAGGGCGCGGGCCTCGACCTCCGCCCACCACCGCTCGTCGGCCTCTCGCCACTCCCTGGGCCAGGTGTCCAGCGGCCAGGCGCCGGTGGAACCGAAGTCGTCCGGCCAGGAGTCCGTGGGGCAGAGGTCGTCCGGCCAGACGTCGGTGGCGCCGGCGTCCCGCGGCTGATCGTCGGCCCGGCGTTCCGCTGCGGGTAGCAGGCCCAGGGCGCGGGCGAGGGCGCGGACCACTTCGGCGGGTACCGGCTCGTTGCCGATCTCACCGGGCTGATCGCCCCCGAGGAGGGACCGCACCCCGGCCACCACGGTCAGCTGCGCCTGGACGGCGGGGAGGTCGTTCTCCTCCGGCCGCAGGACCAGGTCGAGCAGGCAGTCGGCCATCCTCTGGCCGCGGGTCCTGCGGTCCTCCGGCTCGTCGAGCGCATCGGCGTACCGGCTCAGCGCGTCGAGCAGCGCCTGGGCCTCGGGCACCGTGAGGAGAGCGCCGAAGGAGGCCATGCCCTCGCGCCGGTCGGAGCGGATCGAGATACCCCGTTCCCGCAGCGACGCGGCCAGCCGGGCGGCCTCGTCGCGCGCGTCCCGGGCCAGACCGAGGCGGCGAGCCTTGGCGCCGAGCTGCGCCGGGGTGGTCACCCGGCCGGACATCCACGCGAGCAGATCGCGCTCCACGGCGGCTCGCCGCGCCGCGTCGGCGATGGGCGCCACCCGCTCGAGCATCGGCCACAGGTGCCCCGGGTGGATCTCCCCGCGCTCCAGCGCGGCCAACGTCGCGGGGAGCCGGTGCACCAGCGTCAGCGACCGGGCGAGCAGCTGCTCGGCGGCCTGGGCGGAGAGGGACAGCGCCACCACGAGTTCCTGCGCCGCCCACTCGCTGACCTCGGCCAGCACCTCCGGCCGGGCGGCCCGACGTGCCTCGCTCATCGCCCCGGCCTGACCGGCCGGGCGATCGGCCGACGCGGGACGGGTGGTGGCGAACTCGGCCACCGCCCGGGCGCGGAGAGCGGTGTGGCGGGCGATCTCGCGGTCGGCAGCCTGGACGGTGCCCAGCGGACCGGTGGCCCACCCGGCCGCAGGAGCGACGGGCCCGACGGGGAACGCCGCCATCTCCCGTTCCGCCACCTCCGCCACGCATTCGATCATACGTTCGAACAGGCATGGCAGCAACTGGTTCTCCTGCGAACGCGCAGTTCAGCAGCGCGCCCGGCCTCGAGAGGGACTCGGCATCGGCTTCACCGGGCCGCCCGGGTCCGGTTCGCGCGCCCGTGGGGCGACGCCGGTCAGGCCCGGCGTGACCTCGGCAGGAGGCGTCGACGCGGTGGGTGGAAGTCCGCTGCGGCCGGTCGACCCGGGCGTGCATGTGCGGCCGGCCGGCGTGCCCGTCAGCCCACCTCCCACCCGCCGGCGAGCCGGTCCAGCAGTTCGCTCGCCAGCTCGTCGACCGGTCGCGCCGCGTCCATGCGCAGGACCGCAGCCTCCGCCCAGGGCGCGTACGCCGCCGCCCGTGCACGCACCTCCGCCCAGGAGGGCTCGGCTACGTGCGCCAGGCCCCGACGACGGCTCTCCAGTCGTCGGCGGTGCTCGACCTCGTCACGGAGCGTCAGCAGCACGAACGCGAGGTCGGCCCCGGCGTGGGCCGACGCGGCCCGCCACGTGTCGCGGGCCGGCTCGCTGTCGTCGACCGCATCCACCACCACGGATCTCCCGAGCGCGAGGTTCTGCTCGGCCACGACCCGCGCTGCCTCGTACGCAGCCACCCCGGTCTCCCAGGAGCGCGGCAGCCCTGCGCCCAAGAGCGCGTCCTCGATCGGATCGACGGACAGGTGGACCCACCCCGACCGGGTGGCCAGTGCGGCAGCGACCGCGGTCTTCCCCGTGCCGGGCAGCCCCGAGACGACGACGAGCACCGTCTCAGGCCGGCGGGAGGTGGGCGACCGTCGTCGCGATGCCGGTGACGTGGGCCAGGCGGAGGAGCTCGGACCGGCGGAAGGCCGGGCCGCCGGAGCGCCCGAGCACGATCGCCCGGCCGGCGCCGTAGGGCACCGCCATCATCTCGATGGCCATCTCCTGCCACCGCTCGGGCAGCCACGGCTCGTCGCTGGGCAGCAGCCGCGGCCCCGCCAGCGGCAGCCACGGCAGGGTCAGTCCGAGGAAGGCGGGCGCGGCGTCCGACGCGGCGAGCACCGCCCGCTCGGCCAGGGGGGCGGGCTGGCCGGAGTCGTCGAGGACCACCGCCCAGCCGCTGTGGAACACGCGGGGGAGCGAGTCGGTGAGCAGCTCGGTCGGCGGCCGGTCACCGCGCGCCAGCGCGTCCAGCAGGTCGAGCTCCCGGTGGGTGTCCAGCGGCCCGGCGAAAGGGCGCAGCGACTCCACCTGCACCCCGGGCACGGTCTGGGCCGCGGTGATCAGGCTGTCGGGCAGCCGGTCACCGGGCAGGTCCACGACGACGTCGTCGACCGCGATGCCGTTGCCCCGTTCCAGCACGTCCAGCGACACGATGTCGATCCCCGCCGTGCCGAGCGCCGTGGCCACGGCCCCGAGGACGCCGGGGCGGTCGGGCACGACGAGGCGCAGGAGATAGGACACGGTTCCTCCGGGGGAGTGCTCGCCGGTTCGGGCCGATCTCCGTCGATCGCGGTCGGGGGCAGCCTCTCACGCTGACCAGCGCCGGGAGGGCTGCACGTACAGTGACCCGGTCACGTCCCGGTCCGAGAGCGGGCCGCCGGGCACTGCCGAAGTGGAGTTCCACCGCAGCATGAGCACCCCCTCCCCGAAGGGCCAACTGACCCGTGACGAGGTGGCGCACCTCGCCCACCTCTCCCGGCTCGCGGTGAGCGACGAGGAGCTGGACCTCTTCGCCGGTCAGCTCGCCGCCGTGCTGGACGCCGTCGCGCAGGTCGGCAAGGCCGACGTCGCCGACGTGCCGCCGACCACGCACGCGGTGCCGATGACCAACGTCATGCGCCCCGACGTCGCCCGGCCCAGCCTGCCCCGCGACGTCGTCCTCGCCGGGGCCCCGGCCGCGGAGGACGACCGCTTCCGGGTCCCGCGCATCCTGGGGGAGGAGGCGTGACCGCCACCGACCTCACCACCACCAGCGCCGCCGCGCTCATCGAGGCGCTTCAGTCGGGCGACCTCAGCTCCGTGGAGGTGACGCGCGCCTACCTCGACCGGATCGAGGCCCAGGACGCCACGATCGGCGCCTACCTGCACGTCGACGCCGACGCCGCGCTTGAGTCCGCCGGCGCCGTCGATGACGCCCGCGCGGCCGGCGCCGAGCTCGGCCCGCTGGCCGGCGTCCCGCTCGCGCTCAAGGACGTCGTCGTCACCGAGGGCGTGCCCACCACCAGCGGCTCGCGCATCCTCGAGGGCTGGCGACCGCCGTACGACGCCACCCTGGCCGCCCGGCTGAAGGCCGCCGGCACGGTGCTGCTCGGCAAGACCAACATGGACGAGTTCGCGATGGGCTCCTCCACCGAGAACTCGGCCTACCGGGTCACCCGCAACCCCTGGGACACCGACCGCATCCCGGGCGGCTCCTCGGGCGGCTCCTCGGCCGCGGTCGCCGCCGGCCTCGCCCCGTGGGCCATCGGCACCGACACCGGCGGGTCGATCCGCCAGCCGGCCGCCGTCACCGGGCTGGTCGGCCACAAGCCCACCTACGGGTCGGTCTCCCGGTACGGGCTCATCGCCTTCTCCTCCAGCCTCGACCAGGCCGGCCCCATGACGCGGACGGTCCTGGACGCCGCGCTGCTGCACGAGGCCATCGCCGGGCACGACCCGCTGGACTCCACCAGCATCGACGCGCCGGTGCCCGTGCTCGCCGAGGCCGCTCGCCGCGGCGCCGGGGGCGACCTGTCCGGCCTGCGGGTCGGCGTCGTCACCGAGCTCGGCGGGGACGGCCACACCGACGGGTACGACCCCGGTGTCCTGGCGCGCGTCGCCGAGGCGGTCGCCCTGCTCGAAGGCATGGGCGCCGAGGTCCGGCAGGTCTCCTGCCCCGCCTTCGACCTGGCCCTGCCGGCGTACTACCTGATCGCGCCGAGCGAGGCGTCGTCCAACCTGGCCCGCTTCGACGGCGTCCGGTACGGCGTGCGGGTCGGCGACGACGGCAGCCGCGACCTCGACGAGGTCATGGCGCTGACCCGGGAGCAGGGCTTCGGTCCCGAGGTCAAGCGCCGCATCATCCTCGGCACCTACGCGCTGTCCAGCGGCTACTACGACGCCTACTACGGGCAGGCGCAGAAGGTCCGCACGCTCATCACGCGTGCGTTCACCTCCGCCTGGGACGACGTCGACGTGCTGGTCAGCCCGACCAGCCCCACGGTCGCCTGGTCGATCGGCGCCCGCGTGGACGACCCGATCTCCATGTACGCCGCCGACCTCTGCACGCTGCCGGCGAGCCTCGCGGGCGTCCCGGCGATCTCGGTGCCGTGCGGCCTCTCCGAGGGGCTGCCCGTCGGCTTCCAGATCATGGCGCCGGCCCTCGCCGACGACCGCTGCTACCGCGTCGCCGCCGCGCTGGAGGCGGCTCAGGACGCCGCCCGCGGGCACGCGCTGCTGGCCGCGATCGGCTCGAAGGAGAACGCCCCCTCATGACCGACACCCTCGTGGACTTCGACGAGGTCCTGACCCGCTACGAGCCGGTCATCGGCCTGGAGACCCACGTCGAGCTGGGCACCGCGTCGAAGATGTTCTGCGGCTGCTCCACGACCTTCGGGGCCGAGCCCAACACCCAGACCTGCCCGGTCTGCCTGGGGCTGCCGGGTTCCCTGCCGGTGGTCAACGCCGACGCCATCGAGTCGACCATCCGCATCGGCCTGGCGCTGGGCTGCCGGATCGCGTCCTGGTCGCGGTTCGCCCGCAAGAACTACTTCTACCCGGACATCCCCAAGGGCTTCCAGACCAGCCAGTACGACGAGCCGCTGTGCACCGCCGGTCACCTGGACGTCGAGGTCGACGGCGAGACGCACCGCGTCGAGATCGAGCGGGTGCACATCGAGGAGGACACCGGCAAGAACCTGCACGTCGGTGGCGCCACCGGGCGCATCCACGGCGCCGACCACTCGCTGGTCGACTACAACCGCGCCGGCATCCCGCTGGTCGAGATCGTCACCCGCCCGATCCCGGGGACCGGCGCCAAGGCGCCGGAGGTCGCGAAGGCCTACGTCACCGAGCTGCGGGAGATCCTGCTCGCCCTCGGGGTCTCCGAGGTCCGGATGGAGCAGGGCAACCTGCGCTCGGACGTGAACACCTCGCTGGCGCCGATCGGCAGCCTGGAGTGGGGCACGCGCACCGAGACCAAGAACGTGAACTCGCTGCGCTCCGTGGAGCGTTCCGTGCGCTACGAGATGCGCCGGCAGGCCGCCGTCCTGGACGCCGGCGAGCGCGTGGTCCAGGAGACCCGGCACTTCCACGAGGACACCGGCTCGACGTCCGAGGGGCGCAGCAAGGAGGAGGCGACCGACTACCGGTACTTCCCCGAGCCCGACCTCGTGCCGATCGCGCCCGACGAGGAGTGGATCGAGAAGCTCCGCGCCGCCCTGCCCGAGCTCCCGGCGGCCCGCCGGGCGCGGCTCTCCGACGAGTGGGGCATCTCGCCGACGGAGATGGGCTGGCTGGTGAACGCCGGCGCCGTCGAGCTGGTCAGCGACACCGTCGCCGCCGGCGCCTCGCCGAGCGATGCCCGGAAGTGGTGGCTCGGTGAGCTGGCCCGCCGGGCCAACGACGCCGGGACGGAGCTGGGTGAGCTGGCCGTGACCCCGGCGCAGGTCGCCGAGCTGATCGGGCTGGTCTCCGCCGGCACCCTCAACGACCAGCTGGCGCGGCAGGCGCTGGACGGCGTGCTGGCCGGCGAGGGGGACCCGGCGGCGGTCGTGGAGTCCCGCGGGCTGGCGGTCATGGGCGAGTCCGACGAGCTCGTGGCCGCGGTCGACGCCGCCATCGAGGGCAACCCCGACGTCGCCGAGAAGGTGCGCGGCGGGAAGGTCCAGGCGATCGGCGCGCTGGTCGGGGCGGTCATGAAGACCACCCGCGGCAAGGCCGACGCCGCCACCGTCAAGCGCATGCTGGAGGAGCGCCTGGTCGGCTCCTAGCCCTGACCGGGTGGAGCTGCCGGCGGTGCGGCTGCTGGAGCTGAGCCGGCGGGCGCGCGTCGTGCACCGGGTCCGTGCGCCGACCCCTCAGAGCGGGGAGTTCGGCTGACCGCCGGGCGGGCGGATCCGCAGCACCTTGTCGTCGTCCTCGGCGGGGGAGCCGGCGTCGTCACGGTTCGACGTCGTCACCCAGAGCGCGCCCTCGGCGTCCAGGACGACGGTGCGCAGCCGGCCGTACCGGTCGCCGAGCACCTCGTCGACGGCACCCTCGATCGGGACGCCGCTCTCGTCCAGCGTGACCACGTGCACCTGCTGCCCGTCCAGCGCGCCCAGGAACACCGTGCCGTTGGCGACCGCGCAGCCGCCCAGGCCGCCCTCCTCGGCGGGGATGGTCAGCAGGGGGACGCCCACGCCCTCCTCCTGCACGCGGTCGACCTCGTCGGGGCCCTGGCGCGCCTGGTCGGTCGCGTACACCCGGTCGCCGTCCTGGCAGAGCGCCGTGACGTCGCGGTAGCCCCAGCTGTGCACCGGGTCGCCGCCGTCGGCGCCACGGCCGAAGACGTCGATGCGGAGCACCTTGCCGGCCAGCGACGCCGGGTCGGCCGCGAGCGCGGCGTCCCCGGTGTCACCGGTGCCGACGTAGAGGTGGCCGTCGGCGCCGGTCATCAGGCCGCCGCCGTTGCCGGTCGCACCGCGCGGGATGCCGGTGAGCACCGGGTTCGGCGTCCCCCCGATCGGGAACCGCACGACCCGGTTGTCGGTCGCCGTGGTGACGTAGGCGAACAGCAGCCCGTCCTCCGCGAACGTGGGGGAGAGGGCCAGCCCCAGGAGCCCGCCGTCGCCGCTGGTGTCCAGCCCCGGCAGGGTCATGAGCTCCTTGGCCGGCGACCGGTCGGGGAAGACCTGCAGCAGGCGCCCGGTGTCCCGCTCGCCGACGATGGCCGTGCCGTCGGGCAGCAGCACCAGGCCGGTGGGCACGCTGAGGTCGGTGGCGACCACGTTCGGATCGCCCTCCTCCTCGCCGGAGCCCGGCTGCGCCGGGTCCGCGGGCGGCGGCAGGGTCTGCGTGGGCGGGCCCACCTGCGGCGGCGGCCCCTCGGGCAGCGGCCGGAACGGGCCGGCGGGCTCGTAGCCGCCGCCACCGCAGCCGGCGAGCAGCAGGGCGGCGAGCACGGCGGCGACCGCCCGCGGTGCGCCCCCCGCCCTCGTCGGCCTCACCCGGCCCAGAGTACGTGCGGTGGACGGGCGGCCGGCCCGCGCGCGCGGAGGCGGGGCTGGCTAGCGTGAGGCGGTGACCACCCTGGAGCTCGCGGCGGACGAGACGCTGCACGTGCTGGTCCCGTCCCGCCGGCTGGCCGACGCGGTCGAGGCGCTCTCCCCGCGGGTGCGGGCACACCGGGTGCCGCCGGCGGAGGGGCCGCCCCGCGGGGAGCCCGCGCAGGCCCAGGTCTGGGTGGCCGGCGGTGGCTCGGCCGCGCCGCCCGACGGCTTCCTCGACGCGCTCCCGCGGCTGCGGCTGGTGCAGTTGACCAGCGCCGGCGCCGAGGGCTTCGCGGGGCGGATGCCCGAGGGCGTCGTCCTCTGCAACGCCCGCGGCGCGCACACCCCGGCCACCGCCGAGTGGGTGATGGCGGCGACGCTCGCGGCCCAGCGCGGGCTGCCGTTCTTCGTCCGCGAGCACGACGCCGGCCGGTGGACCTTCACCACCCAGCACTCCCTGGTCGGCGCGCGGGTGCTGGTGATCGGTGCCGGCGACATCGCCGCGACGGTGGGCCGGATGCTCGAGGGGTTCGACGTGCGGCTCACCTACGTGGCCCGCCGCCCGCGGGAGGGGGTGCGCACGGTGGCCGAGCTGCCCGAGCTGCTGCCCGAGGCCGACGTCGTCGTGCTGCTCGTGCCCCTGACGCCCGAGACCACCGGGATGGTGGACGCGCGCTTCCTGGCCGCCATGCCCGACGGCGCCCTGCTGGTGAACGCCGCCCGCGGGCCGGTCGTGGACACCGCGGCGCTGCTGGCCGAGCTCGCCTCGGGGCGCCTGCGCGCCGCGGTCGACGTCACCGACCCCGAGCCGCTCCCCGAGGGCCACCCGCTCTGGCGCGCGCCGAACCTGCTGCTCACCCCGCACATCGGCGGCGAGGTGCCGGGGACCCGGGAGCGGGCGACGGCGGCGGTCACCGAGCAGATCGGCCGAGTCCTCGCGGGCCGGCCGCTGGAGAACGTCGTCGGCGACTACTGACCCGAAGGGCGGGCGGAGGGGTCGGCGAGGCGGCCGCCCGAGGCGGCGGCCAGGCGCGGCAGGTCCCGCACCCGCAGCACGGGGAGGCGGACCTCGGTGCCGGCCGTCGTCACCAGCCACAGCCTGCCGCGCTCCCCGAGGCGGATGCCGGAGAGCTCCGGCCAGGCCACCGTGCGGGATCCGAGCAGCGAGCGCGCGGTGATCCCGTCCTCGCCGACGTCCACCCCGGCCCGCAGCACCCACGCGGTCACCACGGCGGGGATCAGCAGGAGCAGCAGCGTCCAGGCGCTGACCAGCGCCGTGGGAAGGACGCAGAGGGCCAGCAGGACCACGGGGATGAGCGCGCTCCGGGTCATGCGGAAGCGGCTGGGAGGGCTCACGGACGTCGATCCTCCCAGACCGCTCAGCCGGCGAGCCGGGCCAACCGGGCGGCGCTGTCCGCCTGGGCCGCGGTGTAGACGACCAGCTGCAGACCCGGGGCGTCGGCCGGGGTGAGCTGGTGGTGCTCGAGGACCAAAGTGCCCACCTCCGGGTGCTCGAACCGGCGCTCGGTGGACGTGAACCGGTCGACGTCGCGGCTCGCCCACCCCTCGCGGAACGTGGGGCTCGCCGCCTTCAGCCGCGTCACGAGGTCCGCCACCTCCGGGTCGGCCAGCCGGGGACCGACCTCCGCGCGGAACTGGGCGAGGAAGCGCCGGCTGTCGGTGGTCCAGTCGCCGAGGAGCCGGCGCACGGCCGGATCGGTGAAGACCAGCCACAGCAGGTTCCGGTCCCCGGCCGGCACCCGGGCCACTCCCGGGTACAGGCGGGCGTAGGCCGCGTTCCAGCCGGCGATCGACCAGCGCGAGGTGATCGCGTACGCGGGCGAGGCGCCGAGGGAGTCCAGCAGCCGCTGCAGGTGGGCGGGCATGGCGTCGACCGCCTCGTGGGTGCGCACCGGGTCGTTGCCGGAGAGCCGCAGGACGTACTCGCGCTCAGCCGCCGACAGCTGCAGCGTGCGGGCGAGGGCGTCCACCACCTGCGGGGACGGCCGGATGTCGCGCCCCTGCTCCAGCCACGTGTACCACGTGTGGCTCACCCCGGCGAGCAGTGCCACCTCCTCCCGGCGGAGGCCGGGCGTGCGCCGGTTGCCACCGGAGGGGAGGCCCACCGCCGCCGGGGCGAGCTGCCGCCGTCGCGAGGTGAGGAACTCGCCCAGCTCCCGGCGTGCGGCGACGGTCATGCGCTCCCCGTTCGGTCGCGGCTCGGTGGTGGTGCCGGTACTAGTACCACGGCAGTCTCCGGGATGCTGGACCCGCGGCCTAGCATCGCTTCCCGTGACGATCGGCGAGGACCTCATCCCCGGAAACGAGCCCGCGGGCGCGACCCACAGCCCGCTCAAGCCCCGCAGCCACGAGGTGACCGACGGGCTGGCCAAGGCCCCGGCGCGCGCGATGCTGCGCGCGGTCGGCATGGGCGACGAGGACTTCGCCAAGCCGCAGATCGGCGTGGCGTCCTCCTGGAACGAGATCACCCCGTGCAACCTCTCGCTGGACCGGCTGGCCAAGCGAGCCAAGGAGGGCGTGCACGCCGCCGGTGGCTTCCCGCTGGAGTTCGGCACCATCTCCGTCTCCGACGGCATCTCCATGGGTCACGAGGGCATGCGGGCCTCGCTGGTCTCCCGCGAGGTGATCGCCGACTCGGTCGAGACGGTCATGTTCGCCGAGCGGCTGGACGGCTCGGTGCTGCTGGCCGGCTGCGACAAGTCGCTCCCCGGCATGCTCATGGCCGCCGCACGGCTGGACCTGGCCAGCGTCTTCCTCTACTCGGGCTCCACGCTGCCGGGCAAGCTCGGCGACCGTGATCTGACCATCATCGACGTCTTCGAGGGCGTCGGCGCGTGCGCCCGCGGGCTCATCACCCAGGACGAGCTCGACGCGATCGAGCGGGCGGCCTGCCCGGGCATGGGCTCGTGCGGCGGCATGTACACCGCCAACACGATGGCCAGCGTCGCCGAGGCGATCGGCATGGCGCTGCCGGGCAGCGCCGCGCCGCCCGCCCCCGACAGCCGCCGCGACGCCTACGCGGTCGCCTCCGGCGAGGCGGTGGTCAACCTGCTCCGCAAGGGCATCACCGCCCGGCAGATCATGACCCGCGAGGCGTTCGAGAACGCCATCACCGTCGTCATGGCGCTGGGCGGCTCGACCAACGCCGTCCTGCACCTGCTCGCCATCGCCCACGAGGCCCAGGTCGAGCTGACCCTCGACGACTTCAACCGCATCGGCGACCGCACCCCGCACCTGGCCGACGTCAAGCCCTTCGGCAAGTACGTCATGACCGACGTCGACCGGGTCGGCGGCGTGCCGGTCGTCCTGCGCGCGCTGCTCGACGCCGGGCTCCTGCACGGCGACACGCTCACCGTCACCGGGAAGACGATGGCCGAGAACCTGGCCGACATCGCCCCGCCCGACCTCGACGGCACGATCGTGCACGCCATGAACGACCCGATCCACCGGACCGGCGGTCTGAGCATCCTGCGCGGCTCGCTCGCCCCCGAGGGGGCGGTCGTGAAGTCCGCCGGCTTCGACGCCGACGTCTTCGAGGGCACCGCCCGGGTGTTCGACGGCGAGCAGGGCGCCATGGACGCCGTCACGGACGGCACCCTGCAGCCCGGCGACGTCGTCGTCATCCGCTACGAGGGCCCGCGCGGAGGCCCGGGCATGCGGGAGATGCTCGCCGTCACCGGGGCGATCAAGGGTGCGGGGCTCGGCAAGGACGTCCTGCTGCTGACCGACGGCCGGTTCTCCGGAGGCACCACGGGCCTGTGCATCGGGCACGTCGCACCCGAGGCGACCGACGGCGGCCCGATCGCCTTCGTGCGGGACGGCGACCGGGTCCGGCTGGACCTGACCACCCGGACCCTCGACCTGCTCGTCGACGCCGACGAGCTCGCCCGCCGGGCCGAGGGCTGGGAGCCGCTCCCGCCGCGCTACACCACCGGTGTGCTCGGCAAGTACGCCAAGCTGGTCGGGTCGGCGGCGCAGGGCGCGATCTGCGGCTGACACCCGATCGGGTGAGGCCGGGGCGGGGCGGAGTCCACAGCCCCGGCCGGGGTGCCGACCAGAGGGTCGTGGACCTGGCCGCGCAGCGACGGGACGACGAGGCTGCGGCCCCGGCCGTCCCGCTGCCCGCCGTCCCCCCGTTCGCCGCCCCGCCGCGCACCGGCTCGGCCCCCGGGCTCCCGCCTGCCGCGTCCCCGGCGGAGCGGCGCGAGTCGCGGCTCCTCCACGTCCTCCTCGCCGTCCTGGCCGTGTCCGGGGCGGCCGTGGGGCGGGCCCTGGGCGCGGCCGCCGCCGCGGGGCTGTTCAGCGTGCTGCTGGCGGTCGGTGCCCTCGCCACCGCCGCCGTCGTCGTCCGGCACGCGGCCCGGCTGGACCGCACCGCGCGGCGGCCGTGGCAGGCGTTCTCGGCGGTCGCCGTGCTGCTCGCCGTGGGTCGCCTGGCGAGCGTCGTGGACGGCGGGGCGGGCACGGTCGCGCACGCCGCGCAGGTGCTGGCGCTGCCCCTGGGGCTCGCCGCGTGCTGGCTGCTCCTGCCGCCGCGGAGCGAGCGGGCCGGTGTGCGGGAACTCCTCGACGGCGCCATCGTGGTGATCGCGGGGCTGCTGCTCGCCGGCCTGGTGCTGTCGCGGTCGGGTGCCCCCAGCGGCGGCGGGTACGTCGCGGTGCTGCACGCGATGGGCTACCCAGCCGGCGGCACGCTGCTCTGCGCGGTGGCGCTCCTGACCGTCTCCCGTGCGCCGGCGTCCCGCCGAGAGCCGGCGGTGTGGCTCCTGGTGTCGATGCTCGCGACCGCGGGCATGGCCGTCGTCGGGGCGCTCACCCGGGTGCTGGGCGAGACCCCCTCCGAGCTGCTCGTCAGCATCGCCTGGTCGGCGATGCTGGCGGCCGCCGTCCGGGCCGTCGACACCGATCGCGGGCACCACCGGGAACCCCGCCAGGACGCCGACGGCCTGCCGCTCTTCGGGCTCGCCGTCAGCCACGCGACCGCCTACGGCGTCGCGGGTGTGGTCATCTGGTTCCTCGTCACCGGGCACTCGTTCACGACGCCCGAGCAGGTGGCGATCGGGGTGCTGGTCCTCTGCACCTCGCTGCGCAGCCTGGTCTGGGTCGTCGACGGCGGCCGGCTCACCCGCCGGCTCCAGCGGGCCGAGGCCTACTTCCGGGCGCTCTCAGCCAGCGCCGAGGACGTCACCGTGGTGCTGGACGGCGACGGTCGGGTGCGCTGGGTCTCCGGCGCGGCCGACGGCCAGCTCGGCTGGTCCGAGCGGGAGCTGACCGGCCGCCGGCTGGCCGACCTGGCCGACCCCGACGACCGCGCGGTGCTCGAGGGCGTCCTGCGCGGGGGCGTCCCCGCGGGCCCTGCCGCCCTGCCGCCCACCGTCCGGCTGGCCACCCGCGCCGGCGACCACCGTGACGTCGAGCTGTCGGGCGCCGCCCGCGCCGGCATCCCGGGGAGCGCGCTGGGCTCGGGTCTGGTGCTGCACCTGCGCGACGTCACCGCCCGCCGGTCCACCGAGCGCGAGCTCGAGCGGATGGCCTACACCGACTACCTCACCGGCCTGCCGAACCGGGCCCGGTTCCTCACCGCCCTCGAGGACGCGCGGGCAGCGGCCACCGAGGGCCGCCCGGGCTGCGTGCTGCTGGTCGACCTCGACGGCTTCAAGGCCGTGAACGACGTGGCCGGTCACGACGCCGGCGACCAGCTGCTGGTCCAGGTGGCCGACCAGCTGCGCTCCGGGGCGCGGGAGCAGGACCTGGTCGCCCGTCTCGGTGGCGACGAGTTCGCGCTGCTGGTGCCCGGCGGCCTGGAGGAGGCCACCGGGCTGGCCGAGCGGCTGGTCGTGGCCCTCGACCGGTCGTTCCAGGCGCCGTCCCCCGGCGGGGAGGGCGCCGGTCCGCGATTCGTGGTCTCGGGCAGCATCGGCCTGGCCGAGCTGGACCCTGCCGCGGAGGCGTCCGCGACCGTCCGCCAGGCCGATCTCGCGCTGCGCGCCGCGAAGGCCGCGGGGAAGCGCTGCGTGCGCTCCTCGGGCGAGGCGATCGACGAGGCCGTGGGACGGCGCACCCGGCTGGCCCGCGACCTGCCCGCGGCGCTCGCCGAGGGGCAGCTGCGTGTGCTGTACCAGCCCGTCGTCGGCGTGCACGACCGCCGCGTGCTGGGCCTCGAGGCGCTGGTGCGCTGGGAGCACCCGCTGCTGGGCACCGTGCCCCCGGACGAGTTCATCGCGCTGGCCGAGGAGGACGGCCTGATCGTCCCGCTCCAGCGCTGGGTGCTCGGGGAGGCGACCGAACGGGCGGCCGTGCTGCTGGCCGACGGCTGGGACGTGCAGATGGGCGTCAACGTGTCGGTGCGCCACCTGCAGGCCGGGTGCCTGGCCCCGGACGTGGCCGCCGCGCTCACCGCCGCCCGGCTGCCCGCGAGCAAGCTGATCCTGGAGATCACCGAGTCCGTCCTCCTGGACGTGCACGACGGGGTGCTCAGCGACCTGGAGACGCTCCGTGGCATGGGCGTCGTCCTCTCGCTCGACGACTTCGGCCAGGGGTGGTCGTCGCTGGCCTACCTGGCCCGGTTGCCGGTGCAGATCCTGAAGATGGACCGGGCCTTCGTCGCCGGCATCGACACCGACCCGCGCGGTCGCGCGCTCGTGGCCAGCGTCGTGGAGCTCGGCCGCGCGCTCGGGATGGACGTCGTCGCCGAGGGTGTCGAGACCGAGGCCCAGCTGGCCGAGCTGCAGGCCATGGACTGCCGCTACCTCCAGGGCTACCTGTTCGGCAGGCCCATGCCGTTCACCGAGCTGCGGGCGCTGCTGGCGAGCTTCGACGACTCGGTCCTGGACGTCCCGCAGCCGAGCCGCTCGAAAATGGACCGGGGTGTCCACCTAGTGGGACGCGACGGTTGACGACGGGCCGCCTGCGGGCGCACAGTGTCCCCGTGCCTCGCACCAGCATGCTCGCCGACGCCCGAACCCACGGCGTCCTCGTAATCGCCTAGCGCGTCCGGTCACCGACCGACGCGCTGACCCTTCGTGCCTGCGGCACGAGGGGTTTTTTGTTGGCCGTGATCCGCCGCACAGCGAGCACGCCGCCCGTCGCACCAGCCCGTACCACGCCGCAAGGCACAGGAGACCCGCGCGATGACCAGCACCCCCCACGAGGCCCCCGACCCCGAGGCCACCACCCGCGAGGCCGCCGCGTCGCTGACCGGCGTCGAGACCACGGCCCGCTCGGTCGCCGAGGCCGCCGCCCAGCCGGCCACCGGCATCACGGGCGCGCAGAGCCTCGTCCGGTCCCTCGAGGCGGTGGGCGTCGACGTGGTCTTCGGCATCCCCGGCGGCGCGATCCTCCCGGCCTACGACCCGCTCTTCGACTCCCACGTGCACCACGTGCTGGTCCGCCACGAGCAGGGCGCCGGCCACGCCGCCACCGGCTACGCCCAGGCCACCGGCCGCGTCGGGGTCTGCATGGCGACGTCGGGCCCGGGCGCGACCAACCTGGTCACCCCGCTGGCCGACGCCTACATGGACTCGGTCCCGATCGTCGCGATCACCGGGCAGGTGCCCAGCGCCGCCATCGGCACCGACGCCTTCCAGGAGGCCGACATCCGCGGCATCACGATGCCGGTCACCAAGCACAACTTCCTGGTCACCAGCGCCGCGGAGATCCCGCAGCGGATCGCGGAGGCGTTCCACCTGGCCGCCACCGGCCGGCCCGGCCCGGTCCTGGTCGACATCCCCAAGGACGTCCTGCAGGCGACCACCGACTTCTCCTGGCCGCCGCGGCTGGACCTCCCCGGCTACAAGCCGACCACCCGCCCGCACGGCAAGCAGGTGCGCGAGGCGGCGGCGCTCGTCGCCGGCGCCCGCCGGCCGGTCCTCTACGTCGGCGGTGGCGTGCTCAAGGCGCGGGCGACCGACGAGCTGGCCGCGCTGGCCGAGCTGACCGGGGCGCCGGTGGTCACCACGCTCATGGCCCGTGGCGCGTTCCCGGACAGCGACCCCCAGCACCTGGGCATGCCCGGGATGCACGGCACCGTCGCGGCGGTCACCGCGTTGCAGAAGGCCGACCTGATCGTCGCGCTGGGCGCGCGCTTCGACGACCGGGTGACCGGGGAGCTGTCCAGCTTCGCGCCCGAGGCACAGGTCATCCACGCCGACATCGACCCGGCCGAGATCGGGAAGAACCGCAAGGCCGACGTCCCGATCGTGGGCGACGCGAAGGAGACCATCGCCCAGCTGGTCGAGGCGCTGCGCGCCGAGCACGCGGCCGGCCGCACGCCGGACCTGGCGGCCTGGTGGGCCCAGCTGGACGACTGGCGCGAGCGCTACCCGCTCGGCTACGACTGGCCCGAGGACGGTGCGCTGTCGCCGCAGTACGTGATCGAGCGGCTCGGCGCCATCTCCGGGCCGGAGGCGATCTACACCTCCGGCGTCGGCCAGCACCAGATGTGGGCCGCGCAGTTCATCAAGTACGAGCTGCCGGGCACCTGGCTCAACAGCGGGGGCCTCGGGACCATGGGCTACGCCGTGCCCGCGGCGATGGGGGCCAAGTACGGCCGCCCCGAGGCCACCGTCTGGGCCATCGACGGCGACGGCTGCTTCCAGATGACCAACCAGGAGCTCGCCACCTGCGCGATCGAGGGGATCCCGGTCAAGATCGCCGTCATCAACAACGGCAACCTCGGCATGGTCCGGCAGTGGCAGACCCTCTTCTACGAGGGCCGCTACTCCAACACCAAGCTGCACGCGCGGAACGCCGACGGCACCCCGAAGCCGGTGCGCATCCCCGACTTCGTCGCCCTCGCCGAGGCGCTGGGCTGCGTGGGCCTGCGGTGCGAGACCAAGGAGGAGGTCGACGCGGTCATCCAGAAGGCGATGGAGATCGACGACGCCCCGGTGGTCATCGACTTCGTCGTGGGGGCCGACGCCCAGGTGTGGCCGATGGTGGCCGCGGGCGCCAGCAACGACGCGATCCTGGCCGCGCGCGACCTGCGCCCGGTCTTCGGCGACGGACAGGTGTAGGGCCCCCTCCCTCCCCACCACCTCGCTCCGCTCGGCGGTGGGCCCCTGGGAGGGGGCCGCCGCTGGTGACGACTTCCTGGAAAGGAACCGTGAGATGTCGCGCCACACCCTGTCGGTCCTGGTCGAGAACAAGTCCGGTGTCCTGGCCCGCGTCTCGGCGCTGTTCAGCCGCCGCGGGTTCAACATCGAGTCCCTCGCCGTCGGGCCGACCGAGAACCCCGACCTGTCCCGCATGACGATCGTCGTCGACGCGGAGAGCCAGCCGCTCGAGCAGATCACCAAGCAGCTGAACAAGCTCATCGAGATCATCAAGATCGTCGAGCTGGACGGCGAGGCCGCCGTGCAGCGCGAGCTCCTGCTCGTGAAGGTGCGCGCGCCGATGGCCGAGCGCACCCAGGTGCTGCAGACCGCGGAGCTCTTCCGGGCCCGCGTCGTCGACGTCAACCCGGACACGGTGACGCTCGAGGCGACCGGGACGCCCGACAAGCTGCAGGCGCTGCTGGCGGTGCTCGCACCGCTCGGCATCAAGGAGATGGCCCAGTCGGGCACCGTGGCCCTGGGCCGGGGCCCGCGCGCCATGAGCGGCGCCGGTACCTTGCGGCCGGTCGAGCGCACCGCCTGAACCCCTACCGCACTCGTACAGACCAACCGAAGGGAACAACCACAGCATGGCCGCCGAGATCTTCTACGACGACGACGCCGACCTCTCGATCATCCAGGGGCGGACCGTCGCCGTCCTGGGCTACGGCAGCCAGGGTCACGCCCACGCGCTGTCGCTGCGCGACTCCGGCGTCGACGTCCGCGTCGGCCTGCCCGAGGGCAGCAAGAGCCGGGCCAAGGCCGAGGCCGAGGGGCTGCGGGTGGTCACGCCCGCCGAGGCGGCCGCCGAGGCCGACCTGATCATGATCCTGGCGCCGGACCACGTGCAGCGGCACCTCTACGCCGAGTCGGTGGAGCCCAACCTGCAGGACGGCGACGCGCTGTTCTTCGGCCACGGCTTCAACATCCGCTTCGGCTACATCAAGCCCCCGGCCGGCGTCGACGTCGCGATGGTCGCCCCCAAGGGCCCGGGCCACCTGGTGCGCCGCGAGTTCGAGAACGGCAAGGGGGTGCCCTGCCTGGTCGCGGTCGAGCAGGACGCCAGCGGCAACGCCCTGCAGCTCGCGCTCTCCTACGCCAAGGGCATCGGCGGCGCCCGCGCCGGCGTCATCAAGACGACCTTCGCCGAGGAGACCGAGACCGACCTGTTCGGCGAGCAGGCGGTGCTCTGCGGTGGCGCGAGCGCGCTGATCACCGCCGGGTTCGAGACGCTGACCGAGGCCGGCTACCAGCCCGAGGTCGCCTACTTCGAGTGCCTGCACGAGCTGAAGCTGATCGTCGACCTCATGTACGAGGGCGGCATCGCCAAGCAGCGCTGGTCGGTGTCCGACACCGCCGAGTACGGCGACTACACCTCCGGCCCCAAGGTCATCGACGCCCGCGTCAAGGAGTCGATGAAGGAGGTCCTCGACGCGATCAAGGACGGCTCCTGGGCCGCCGCCTTCATCGCCGACCAGGACGCCGGAGCGCCGGACTTCAAGGCCAAGCGGGCCGCCGCCGAGGCGCACCCCATCGAGGAGACCGGGCGCAAGCTGCGCGGGCTCATGAGCTGGGTGTCGGCGTCCGACGACTACACCGGGACCGCCGCCCGGAACTGAGCAAGGACCACCCTTCCTCCACGTGACACGGCCCCCGCTGCGCAGGCAGCGGGGGCCGTTCTCGTGCGGCGGGAGGTCAGACGGACTGACCGCGCGAGGCGAAGTACTGCCGGGACTGCTCGGTGCGCAGCAGCACGACGATGAGGATCGGCAGCACGAAGCCCAGCAGGCCGGTGAAGACGAAGCCCTCCTCCTGCACCAGGCTCCAGAGCAGGTACAGCAGCTGCAGCGCGATGGACGCGTAGCTGCCCAGCAGCAGCAGCTTGGGGTCCTGCCCGCGCAGCACCTGGATGCCGCCGAGGAGCAGCACGACGGCCGCCGCGAACGACAGCAGGGCCAGGATGCCGAGCAGCGCGTCGATCTCGAAGAGCGCGCCGATCGCGAAGAGGGTCAGCAGCCCGCCGAGCGTGCCCAGGCCGCCGATGACCACGCCGATGACGGCGGCCGCGGTGACCTGACCCGGGCGCTGACCGCCGGGCGCCTGGCCGTAGCCGGGAGGGGCGCTGGGATAGCCGCCCGGCTGCTGGCCGTAGCCCTGGCCGTACTGCGGGGCGGGCTGCTGGCCGTACCCCTCGCCGTAGCCCTGGCCGTAGCCCTGGCCGTAGCCCTGGCCGTAGCCCTGGCCGGGCTGCTGGCCGGGCGGCGGGCCCCAGCCCGGCTGGCCCTGCGGCGAACCCCCCTGCGGGTGGTCGGGATCGGAACCGGTAGGGCTGGACATGGTGGCTTCCTCCTGCTCGGGATCCCCGGCGTGATCGCCGAGGACGTGTCGTAGGGATGGTCACACCGGCGCGGGAGTCGGGCACCCCCGAGCGGATCGCTCCGGCCGGAGCCACCCGGTTCAGCGACCGGTCCGGCGGTACCGGTGGGCGGCGAAGAACTGGCCGGCCGGCTTCAGCGACAGCAGGACGACGATCGCCAGCGCCGCGAGGAAGAAGAGCAGATTGACCACGACGTCCCCGGCGGCCCCGTCGACGAGGCTGCCGAGGAGGCCGATCGTCGTGAAGGTCAGGGCGATCGAGCCGCCCACCAGCAGGAGCACCCGGCTGCGGCCGGTCAGCGCCCAGATCGAGCCCCAGACCATGAGCACCGTCCACCCCAGCGCGAGCACGCCGAAGACGATGAGCGCCCCTCCGACGGCGCCGGTCATGGCACCGAAGCCGGGGATCTCCTCGTCCAGCCCGCCGCCGGCACCGCTGGCGGCCGCGCCGATGATCAGGAGGAAGAAGGTGACGAGCAGCCCGATCGCGCCGTAGACGAGACCGAGCACGGCCGCCGTGATCACCCCGCCCGGCTTCGCGGGGATACCCGGGTCGCCGTACTGCTGGGGGTAGCCGGGGGCGCCGTACTGCTGGGGGTAGCCGGGCTGCGCGTACTGCGGCTGCTGCCCGTACTGGTCCTGCCCGTAGCCGCCCTGGCCGTAGCCGCCCTGGCCGTACTGCGGCTGCTGCCCGAACTGCGGCTGCCCGTACTGCGGCTGCTGGCCGTACTGCGGTTGGCCGTACTGCGGCTGCCCGTACTCGCCCTGGCCGCCGTACTGCTGCTCGTAGGAGGGCCGGCCGGGCTCCGGACCGCTCCCGGCACCGTGCGGCTGGGACTCGGGACGACCCTCGTCGTCGGACTGGCTCACTGTTCTCCTCCGTCGGGGCCGGCGTGCACCGGCTTCGCAAGCCAGGATGTCGGTGCCACCGGGCGGGGGCAAGGACCCCCGGGTGAGCCGCTGCGTCCCTAGGCTCTCCTCTCGTGACCACGACCGCACCCGTCGTCCTGATCGCCGAGGAGCTGGCCCCCGGCGCGCTCGTGGCGCTCGGGACCGACGTCGAGATCCGGCACGTCGACGGCGCCGACCGAGCGGCGCTTCTTCCTGCGCTGGCCGAGGCGGCGGCCGTCGTCGTCCGCAGCGCCACCCGGATCGACGCCGAGGCGCTGGCCGCGGCCCCGCGCCTGCAGGTCGTCGCCCGGGCGGGCATCGGCCTGGACAACGTCGACGTCGCAGCCGCCACCGGGCGCGGCGTGCTCGTGGTGAACGCACCGACCGCGAACGTCGTCAGCGCCGCGGAGCACGCCGTCGCGCTGCTGCTGGCCGCCGCCCGGCACATCCCGGCCGCCGACGCGTCCCTGCGCGCGGGCAGGTGGGACCGGTCCGCCTTCACGGGCGTCGAGCTCGCCGGCAAGACCGTCGGCGTGGTCGGCCTCGGCCGCATCGGCCAGCTCGTGGCGCAGCGCCTGGCGGCCTTCGACGTCGAACTGGTCGCGCACGACCCCTACATCCAGCCCGGCCGGGCCGCCCAGCTCGGCGTCCGCCTGGTCTCCCTCGAGGAGCTGCTGCGGGAGTCGGACGTCCTCACCATCCACCTGCCGAGGACGCCGGAGACCCTCGGCCTGATCGGAGCCGCGGAGCTCGCGGCGACGAAGCGCGGGGTGGTGGTCGTCAACGCCGCCCGCGGCGGGCTGGTCGACGAGGCGGCGCTGGCCGACGCGCTGCGGACCGGCCAGGTCGGCGCCGCCGGCCTCGACGTCTTCGCCGAGGAGCCGTGCACCGGCAGCCCGCTGTTCGATCTCCCCAACACGGTCGTCACGCCGCACCTCGGTGCGTCGACGGCCGAGGCGCAGGACAAGGCCGGGACCGCCGTCGCCCGCTCGGTGCGGCTGGCGCTGCGGGGCGAGTTCGTCCCCGACGCGGTGAACGTGCAGCCCGGCGGCGTCGTCGCCGAGGAGGTGCGGCCGGGCCTGCCGCTGGCCGAGAAGCTGGGCCGGGTCTTCACCTCCGTCGCCGACGGGCTCGCGCAGTCGGTCACCGTGGAGGTCCGGGGCACCCTGGCCGAGTTCGACGTCTCGGTGCTGCCGCTCGCGGTGCTCAAGGGGGTCTTCTCCGGCGTGGTGGAGGAGCAGGTCACCTACGTCAACGCCCCCCTGCTCGCCGAGCAGCGGGGCCTGGAGGTGGTCCTCACCAGCGACCCCGAGAGCCCGACGTTCCGCACCTACGTCCGGGTGTGGGGTGCCATGGCCGACGGCACGCAGGTCACCGTCGCCGGCACCCTCTTCGGCAAGAACCAGGCGCCGCGGCTGACCGAGGTCGCCGGCTTCGAGATCGACCTCGCCGCCTCCGGGCACCTGCTGTTCTTCGTCTACGCCGACCGCCCCGGGGTGGTCGGCGCGGTCGGCGCGGAGCTGGGGGAGGCCGGGGTCAACATCGCCGGCGCCCAGGTGAGCCCGTCCGACGAGGGCGGTGAGGCGCTCATGGCGGTGACCGTCGACAGCCCCGTCGGACCGGAGCTGCTCCAGCGGATCGCCGCCCGCATCGGGGCGTCGGCAGCCCGGGCCGCGGACCTGAGCACCCTCTGACCTAGGGTCCCTGACCATGCGCCTGGCAGTGATCCCCGGAGACGGCATCGGACCCGAGGTCGTGGCGGAGGGGCTCAAGGTCCTCCGCGCGGTCGCCCCCGACCTGGAGACGACCCCGTACGACCTGGGCGCCGCGCGGTGGCAGCGCACCGGCGAGCTGCTGCCCGACCCCGTGCTCGACGAGCTCCGGCAGCACGACGCCATCCTGCTCGGCGCCATCGGCGACCCCAGCGTCCCGCCGGGCATCCTCGAGCGCGGGCTGCTGCTGCGGCTGCGCTTCGAGCTGGACCACCACGTCAACCTGCGCCCCGCGCGGCTGTTCGACGGTGTCCGCAGCCCGCTCGCCGACGCCGGCCCGATCGACATGCTGTGCGTCCGCGAGGGCACCGAGGGCCCCTACGTCGGCAACGGCGGAGTCCTGCGCAAGGACACCCCGCAGGAGGTCGCCACCGAGGTCAGCCTCAACACCGCCTTCGGTGTGGAGCGCGTCGTCCGCTACGCGTTCGAGCGGGCCGTCGCCCGCCCGCGCAAGCACCTGACCCTTATCCACAAGACCAACGTGCTCACCCACGCCGGCGGTCTCTGGTCGCGGATCGTGGAGGAGGTGTCGGTCGAGTTCCCGGAGGTGACCGTCGCCTACCAGCACGTCGACGCCGCCTCGATGTTCTTCATCACCGATCCGGGCCGCTACGACGTGATCGTCACCGACAACCTCTTCGGCGACATCGTCACCGATGTAGCGGCCGCGGTGACCGGCGGCATCGGCCTGGCGGCCAGCGGCAACCTCGACGCCTCGGGCACCAACCCGAGCATGTTCGAGCCGGTGCACGGCTCCGCCCCGGACATCGCCGGCCAGGGCATCGCCGACCCCACGGCCACCGTGCTCTCCGTGGGCCTCCTGCTGGAGCACCTGGGCCGCAGCGAGCAGGCGCGGAAGGTCGACGCCGCCGTCGCCTTCGACCTGTCCACACGCGACCCGCGCGCCACGATCCGCACCGCCGACGTCGGCGACCGGCTCGCCGCCCTCGCCGGCGGCTGAGGACGGCCGTCATCGTCGGGGCCGTCCCGTTGTGATTCACTGACCGGGATGCACCCCAGCGGCACGATCATCATCGCCTAGCGCGCAGTCACCTCCCCGACTGCGCGCAGACCTCCCGTACCCGGGGGGTCTTTTTCGTGTTCGGGCCGTCCACCACCGCCCCGGGAGACCCCATGACCAGCACCGACTTCCACGTCTTCGACACCACGCTGCGCGACGGCGCCCAGCGCGAGGGCATCAGCTACTCGGTCGCGGACAAGCTCGCGGTCGCCCGGTTGCTGGACGAGATCGGGGTCGGCTTCATCGAGGGCGGCTGGCCCGGCGCGCTGCCGAAGGACACCGAGTTCTTCTCCCGGGCCCGCACCGAGCTCCACCTCAAGCACGCGCAGCTGGTGGCCTTCGGCGCCACCCGCAAGGCCGGCGTCGCCGTCGAGGACGACCCCCAGGTCCGCGCGCTGCTCGACGCGCAGACGCCCGTGGTCTGCCTGGTCGCCAAGTCCGACGTCCGCCACGTGCGGGAGGCGCTGCGCACCACGCTGGAGGAGAACCTCGCGATGGTCGCCGACACCGTCGCCTACCTGGTGTCCGAGGGGCGCCGGGTGTTCCTCGACTGCGAGCACTTCTTCGACGGCTACGCCGCCGACCGCGACTACGGGGTGCGGGTGCTGCAGGCGGCGTTCGAGGCCGGGGCCGAGGTCGGCGTCCTGTGCGACACCAACGGCGGCATGCTCCCGATGGGCGTCGGCCGGGTGGTTGCCGAGGTGCGCTCCCGGGTCGAGGGGAAGCTCGGCATCCACTGCCAGGACGACACCGGGTGCGCCGTGGCCAACACCCTGGCCGCGGTCGAGGCCGGGGTCACCCACGTGCAGGGGACGGCGAACGGCTACGGAGAGCGGGCCGGCAACGCCGACACCTTCGCGCTGATCGCCAACCTGGTCACCAAGATGGGGATCCCCGCCGTGCCGGCCGAGTGCCTGCCCGAGCTGCAGCGGGTCAGCCACGCCATCGCCGAGCTCGCCAACATCGCCCCCGACGAGCACCAGCCCTTCGTGGGCGCCTCGGCGTTCGCGCACAAGGCCGGCCTGCACGCGAGCGCGATCAAGGTCAGCCCGGAGCTCTACAACCACCTCGACCCCGCGGTCGTCGGCAACGACATGCGCATCCTCGTCACCGAGATGGCCGGCCGGGCGTCGGTCGAGCTGAAGGGCCGCGAGCTCGGCGTGGACCTCACCGGCCAGACCGATGCGATCGGCCGGGTGGTCGACCAGGTCAAGGTCCTCGAGGCCGACGGCTGGTCGTTCGAGGCCGCCGACGCCTCCTTCGAGCTGCTGCTGCGCTCCCAGCTGCCGGAGGCGCCGCCGCCGCTGTTCGGGCTGGAGAGCTACAAGACCTCCGTGGAGCACTGGGGCAACGGCGTGGTGGTCAGCGAGGCGACGGTCAAGGTGCACGTCGACGGCGAGCGGATCATCAGCACCGGCGAGGGCAACGGGCCGGTGAACGCCCTCGACAACGCGCTCCGCCAGGCGCTGGTGCACCGCTACCCGCAGCTGGCCGAGGTCTCCCTGGCCGACTACAAGGTCCGCATCCTCGGGTGGAAGGGCGGCACCAGCGCGACCACCCGCGTGCTCATCGACACCACCGACGGGGTGGGGGAGTGGACCACCGTCGGCGTCCACGCCAACATCGTCGAGGCCTCGTGGCACGCGCTGGTGGACGCGCTGACCTACGCGGTGCTGCGTCGTCCTCAGCCGTAGCGGTCGTCCTCAGCCGTAGCGGTCGCCCTCAGCCGTAGCGGGCGACCTCAGCCGTAGCGGGCGACGAAGTTCGCCAGCAGCCGGCCGGGCGCGGTCACCACCGCGGGGGTCAGGCGCCGCACGACCGCCTCCACCTCGCTGGGCGCGAAGTAGCCGGCGTGCTGGTAGATGCGCACTCGCGCGACGATCGCGGCGACGTCGAGCTCGGGGTGGAACTGGGTGGCGTAGACGTTCTGCTTCACCTTGAACATCTGCACCGGGCAGGTCGCCGAGGAGGCCAGCAGCACGGCGGTGGGCGGCAGCACGCGGCACGCCTCCTTGTGGCCGACGAAGGCGGTGAAGCGGTCGGGCACGCCGGCGAGCAGGGGGTCCTCCCGGCCGTCCGGGGTGAGGGCGACCTCCACCGCCGACACCGGCTCCCCGAACGTGCGGTCGACGACACCGCCCTGGTGGGTGCCGAGCGTGCCGATCCCGTAACAGGCGCCGAAGAAGGGCAGGTCCCGGTCGACGATCTCGTCCAGCAGGCGGCCGACGTCGCGCTCCACCCGCACCTGGACGGCGGACTTGTCCTCGTCGGAGGAGTTGAACGGCCCGCCGCCGAGGAAGACGCCGGCGTAGCCGTCGAGGTCGAGCGCCGGCAGCGGCCCGGCCTCGAGCCGGATCCGGTGCAGCCGCGCCGCGGGCAGCGCCGTGCAGCGGAGGAACGAGGCGAGCTCCCCGTCCGCGGCCTCGTCCTCGGGGCGGGAGGAGAGCAGCAGGAAGGGCTTCACCCGGTCAGCGCGGCTGGATCTCGCCCATCGGGCCCCAGCCGCTGACGTCGGGCGCGTCCACGTAGATGATCTGCGGCTGCGCGGAGACGAGGTCCGGCGCCTGCTCGACGAAGCGCTTGAAGGCGTCGGTGGCCACGTGGGCGGCGCCCGCGTCGGCGTCACGGAAACCCTCGACGCAGACGAAGGTGTGCGGTTCCTCCAGGCTGCGTGACCACTCGAAGAACAGCGATCCCTCCTCGGCGTTAACCGCGCGGGCGTAGTCAGCGGCCAGCCCGGTCCACTCGTCGGCGCGCTCGGGACGGACGGGGAACTTCACGACGATGAGGATCACGGGGTCATTGTCGGCCTCCGGCCGACACCGCGGCCAGTTGCCGTCCCCACGACCCGGCGAACCGTCCCCCTGGGGAGGTGTGCTGCCAGTTGTGGCGCTCTGCCCACCCCGGCGGGGCAGAGACCGACTGCCCTGCCGAAGACCTGGTGCCGCCGGCGGCCGCCCGTCACACGGGGTCCAGCCGGGTCCGCAGCAGGCAGAACTCGTTGCCCTCCGGGTCGGCGAGGACCTGCCAGGTCGCGTCGTCGGACTGGCCGACGTCGGCCGGCGTCGCGCCCAGCCCGAGCAGCCGCTGGAGCTCGGCGTCCTGGTCGCGGTCGGTCGGGCTGACGTCGATGTGCAGGCGCACCTTCCCCGGCGTCGGGTCGGTGACCGGCACGAAGACCAGCGTGGGCGCGGGCCCGCCGAAACCGGCCTCGGGGCCGATCTCTACGGCGCCGTCGTCCTCCCGCCCCACGACCCGGTAGTCCAGCACCGCCGCCCAGAAGGCGGCGAGGGACTCGGGGTCCCGGCTGTCGACGACGAGCTCGCTGAACCGGCAGGCCATGGGTGCACGGTAGGCAGGAGGGGGCGCGACTAACCTCGGGTCGTGCGCATCGTCCGTTTCGCCTCCCCCCAGGGCATGTCCTTCGGCGTCCTCGACGGAGACGGTCAGGTGGCCCAGATCGAGGGCCACCCCTTCGGCCAGATCTCCTTCACCGGCGCCCGCTTCGCCCAGGCCGACATCCGGCTGCTCTCGCCGATCCTCCCGAGCAAGGTGGTGTGCGTCGGCAAGAACTACGCCGAGCACGTCAAGGAGATGGGCACCGGTGACGCCCCGCAGCAGCCGCTGCTGTTCCTCAAGCCCTCCACCTCGGTCATCGGCCCCGGCGACGCGATCCGCATCCCGGCGGGCAGCACCAACGTGCACCACGAGGCCGAGCTCGCCGTGGTGATCGGCGCGCGCGGGGCCCGCAACGTGACGCCGGAGCAGGCGATGGGCAGCGTGTTCGGCTACACGATCGCCAACGACGTCACCGAGCGGGACATGCAGAGGAGCGACGGGCAGTGGACCCGCGCCAAGGGCTTCGACTCCTTCTGCCCGCTGGGGCCGTGGATCGAGACCGACCTGGCCGGCATCGGCCTGGACGCCGCGGACCTCGAGGTGACCTGCGACGTCGACGACGAGCGCCGCCAGACCGGGCGCACCAGCCAGCTGCTGTTCGGCATCCCCACGCTGATCGCCTACATCTCGCAGGTGATGACCCTCCTGCCCGGCGACGTCGTCCTCACCGGCACGCCGTCCGGCGTCGGGCCGATCCGCCCGGGTCAGACCGTCACCTGCGCCATCCAGGGCCTCGGCACGCTCACCAACTCGGTGACGGCGGCCGATGCCGTCTCCACCGCCGGTGGCGCCCGATGACGGCCACGGCTGTCGCACCCACCACCCCGACCGGAGCGGTCCGCACCCGCTTCTGCCCGTCACCGACCGGGCTGGTGCACGTCGGGCTCATCCGTACGGCGTTGTTCAACTGGGCGCACGCCCGCCACCACGGCGGCACGTTCGTCTTCCGCATCGAGGACACCGACGCCGCCCGCGACTCCGAGGAGTCCTACCGGCACCTGCTCGACAGCCTGCGCTGGCTGGGCCTGGACTGGGACGAGGGCCCGGAGGTCGGTGGGCCCCACGGGCCGTACCGGCAGTCGGAGCGGCAGGACGTCTACCGCGAGGTGGCCGCGAAGCTGCTCGAGTCCGGGCACGCCTACGAATCCTTCTCCACCAACGAGGAGGTCGACGCCCGGCGCCGCGCCTCCGGCCAGGACCCGAAGCTCGGCTACGACAACTACGACCGCTTCCTCACCGACGCCCAGAAGGCGGCCTACCGCGACGAGGGCCGCCAGCCGGTGCTGCGCCTCCGGATGCCGGACGAGGACCTCGCCTGGACCGACCTGGTGCGCGGCGAGGTGCGCTTCGCCGCCGGCGCGGTGCCCGACTTCGTGCTGGTGCGGGGCAACGGCGCGCCGCTCTACCCCTTCGTGAACCCGGTCGACGACGCCCTGATGGGCATCACCGACGTCCTCCGCGGCGAGGACCTGCTGCCCTCCACGCCGCGGCAGCTGGCGCTCTACGCGGCGCTCACCGACATCGGCGTCGCCGCCGGCACCCCGCGCTTCGGCCACCTGCCCCTGGTGACCGGCGAGGGCACCAAGAAGCTCTCCAAGCGCGACCCCACGTCCAACCTCGACGTCTACCGGGAGCGCGGCTTCCTCCCCGAGGGCCTGGTGAACTACCTGGCGCTGCTGGGCTGGTCGATCGCCGAGGACCGGGACATCTTCTCGGTGGCCGAGATGGTGGAGGCCTTCGACGTCACGAAGGTCAACGCGAACGCCGCGCGGTTCGACCTGAAGAAGGCCGAGGCGATCAACGCCACGCACCTGCGCGCCCTCCCGGTGGAGGAGTTCACCGCTCGGGTGGTCCCGCACCTGGCTGCCGCGGGACTGGTCACCGACCCGCCCACCGCCGAGCAGGACGCGGTGCTGCGCGCGATCGCCCCCCTGGCGCAGGAGCGGATGGTGGTCCTCTCCGAGGCCGTCGGCCTGCTGGGCTTCCTCTTCGTCGACGAGGTCCAGGTCGACCCGGCCGCCGCCGAGAAGCAGCTCTCCGGGGAGGGCGCGGTCGAGGTGCTGGACGCGGCGTCGGCGGCGCTGGGCGAGCTGCCGGAGTGGACGACGCCCGCCATCGAGCAGGCCCTCAAGGCGGCGCTCGTCGACGGGCTGGGGCGCAAGCCGCGGCAGGCGTTCGGGCCGGTCCGGGTCGCCGTCAGCGGGCGCACGGTCTCCCCGCCGCTGTACGAGTCGATGGAGCTGCTCGGCCGCGACCGGACGCTGGCCCGGCTGGCCGCTGCGCGCACGGTGGCGTCGGCGGGATGACCTCGCCGGCGGCCGGCGGGGGCCCGGTCGAGGAGCCGTACGCCGGGCCGCCGCCCACGCTGCGCCCGGAGCCGGGGTGGTTCCCGGTCGCGCCGTGGCCCGGGCCGGGGGGGGGGGGGGCGGCGCGGGCCGTCGATCGCGCCCCCTAGCAGCCGGGGGGGGGCGCGGCCGGCGCGGCCGGGGGGGGTGCGGGCG